>JBAZOP010000048.1 GCA_041648665.1 bacterium
GCACGCGAGCGCGATGGCCGGCGCGGTGTTCTTCTTGCGCGGCTCGGCTATGATGTTCTCATTCGGGACATCGGGGAGCTGCTTCCGGACGAGGGCGCGGTACTTCTCGTTCGTGGATACGAAGCAGCGATCGGCGGGCACGAACCTGCGTATGCGATCGTACGTCTGCTGTATCATCGTGCGGCCGCTGTCCGTGATGTGCAAAAACTGCTTGGGCATCTCGGGGGTGCTGTACGGCACGAAACGAGTCCCCTCGCCGCCGGCCAGGATTATCGCATAAATGTTGTTCATCACCTTCATCTGTCCCCTCCTGCCGCGCAAGGCGGCTTTTGTCATCTGACCGCGGACGTCTCTATAAGGACTGCGCGGTTCGAAGAATTCTTGATTATAAAGTCGCCCATGGCCGCAGGCACGATGAACGATTGGCCGCGCATGAATTCACCCTGGATCGAGTTGTCCTTGCCCTTGATGACCGAGACGCCCCCGTCGATGACCATGTATCCCCTAAACGCCCCGCCCTCGCCCGAGAAGACCTCGTCCTTGGTCAGGGTGAGCCGCTCGCTCCTGGCGAAATCCTCGTCAAAGAGCCTCTCAACTATCTGGGCGTTTTCCCCGGATGAAGGGACTGTCTCGGGCATCCTGCGGAGTTTCGAAATCGCATCCTGCCCCCTGGGGCCGTCCCAGATCGTCGCCGCTATGGCCTGATCCACGTGGAGCTGCCTCGGCCTCCCTTTGTCGTCCAGCCTGCCGTAATCGAAGACGCGGTAGGTGGTCTCGGATGTCTCCTGCGGCTCCACCAGAATCACGCCTGCGCCTATGGCATGTATCGTCCCGGCCGGGATGAAGAAGACGTCGTCTGCATAGACCGGAACGAAGTTGTGGAAGCGAGTCACGTCATCCCCTGAATTGAGCGCCGCTGCAAACTGCTCCTTCGTCACGCCCTCTTTGAGCCCGAGATATATGCCGGCGCCATCTTCAGCGCCGATGATGATCCATGCCTCGGTCTTGGAGTGTTCGCCCGGCTTCAGGCCCTTGAAATCAGAATCCGGATGTACCTGCACCGATAGGTTCTTCGTCAGCATGCGCCTGTGGAGGGCCCTGAGCTCGGCGATCTCGGGGTAATCGCCGTCTGCCCGATTCTCTATGTTCAATATGCCCTGGTGTATCTCGTCGTTGTTCCTGCCTACCAGTTCGACAAGCGAAGCATGCAGCCCCAGCTGCTTTCTCAACCCGACGGCCTCCTTCTTCTCATCCAGTTCGGTCAGGATGACCGCGAGCTCGCCCTTGTACTCCTCCCATCCGCCGGAGTTGAGCAGTTTTACCAGAAAAGGCATGGATCTGACTTCGTTGGCCGGGGCAAAGCCTCCGTACAGATTATTCGAGAACATGGCCTCCAGCTGCCGGATCTCGATCGTGGTCCTTTTGCCTGCGTAGCTCAGTGCGAACCTGTTGGGGAATTTGGGATGGCCCGAGATCTCCCAAGACTCACCGACCACCAAGTCTTTGCCCCATTTGCCCAGCCCCTTCTTCATGCGGGGTATAAGCGTGCCTCCCCACGGCGTGCGTTCCTCGGACGTAAAGTTATCCGGCAAAGGGGCCAGCACGCTCCTCGTCATATCAAAGAGTTTCCTGGCCAGGGGCCTTGCCATGAGCTCCGAGAAGTCGGCGTCGCCGGCAACCGCCCTGCGCACCATCTCCATCCAGCGAAATCCGTCCTCGCCTCCAGTGATCGCATCCTCGAGAAGATCCAACTCCTTCTCAGGCGTGGAAGTCCTCTCCAAGATTGTCTTGAAATGCCCCTTGAGCTTCGGGTCTCCGCCGGAGCCGCCGCCGCCAGACGGAGGCGTCGGCCGGCGAGGGCCCTGTGCGCTGCGTGCGCCGGAGCCGCTGCCGCCGGTGCGCGAAGCGGCAAAAAATCCGCCATGCACCGAAAGGCCGGAGGGTTCCGCCTGCATGCCGCAGCATGGGGCCATGAAAAATGAATCTGCAGACAAAGGCATATTCCCTACCCTGATCGTTATTGAAGTATTTACGATGCTGCCCTTGAACGGCGTCATACCGCCGATTGTCATGTTGCCCACAAGAGCCATCAGACCTCCCTATTGAACTCCGATCATCGATGCAAAACTATCTCAAATATCATTTGCCGGCAACTTCGACATCCCCTCTGCTGATAAAATATTGAAACCATGTCCTGCACCTGCATTTTCGCCGATTGCGCGAAAATGTTGCTATCAAACATCGGTCCGCGACCGATCCATCGCAGGGCCTGAACAACGGATGATCATGCCTTGGATATTATACGATGTGTATACATATTTCCCCATGATTTCAAGCACTTTTGACCACAACTCCTTTAAATTCTCTCGCCCTTTGAGACAGGAGCCGAAGGGGCCTCTCGACGCGACTGCCTTTAAACAGCCATTTCATGCGGTTTTGCCGTCAATCTTGACCTGGACCCCATTTCTTGCGCTCCAGAGGGTTTTCTTCTATATGGGTCATGATGAAGATCATCGAATGCGTTCCCAACTTCAGCGAAGGCAAGGACAGCGCGACCATCGAGGCGATCGCGGCTGCGATCCGCTCCGTCGACAAGGTCACGCTCATGGACGTCGACTCAGGGTCCGGCGCCAACCGCACGGTCTACACGTTTGCCGGCGCACCGGATGACATCATCGAGGCCGCGTTCAGATCAATTCAGAAGGGGGCGGAGCTCATCGACATGCGCAACCACCACGGCGCGCACCCCAGGATCGGTGCGTGCGACGTCTGCCCCTTTGTCCCCCTGATCGACGCCTCGATGCAGGAATGCGTCTCGCTCGCGCAGCGGCTCGGCGAGAAGGTCGGCGAAGAACTTCGCATCCCGGTCTATCTCTACGCCGAAGCTGCGCGCTCCCCTCTGCGCAGGAGGCTCGCGGATATACGCAGGGGCGGGTACGAGCGGCTGGCGGAGAAGATGGAGGCGCCGGAATGGAGGCCCGATTTCGGGCCTGCGGAGTTCAACGCGAAATCAGGCGCAACAGCGATCGGCGCGCGCAATATCCTAGTGGCCTTCAACATGAACCTGGATACGGACGACGTGCTCATAGCGAAAGAGATCGCTGCGGAGATAAGGTCGTCGGGAAACGGCTCGCGCCGCTTCGAGTCGCTGCAGGCCATGGGATGGATGATACCGGAGTACGGCCGCGCGCAGGTGACCACGAACATCCTCGATATTGTCGCCACGCCGCTTCACTCTGTCTTCGAGGCGTGCGCCGAACTCGCGAAAAAATTCAACGCGCGCGTGGACGGAAGCGAGATCGTGGGCATGGTGCCGAAGCGCGCGCTCATGGACGCGGGCAGATATTATTCATCGGAAAACGAGAATGATGAGGGCAGGATCGCGGATGCGGCGATCCAGGGCCTTGGCCTGGATGAGCTGAGAAAATTCGATCCCAGGCAGAAGATCATCGAAGAACGCTTGAAACAGGCCTGAATCAAAGGTTTAATTAATATCTACAACTTATTGATATTTAAAGATAAATATTTTAAGCAACATTTCCCGCAATATTCCGAAAAATGAAGATAGAAAATATCACCTCAAGGGGAAGGGACAGCCATGAAAGTCACAAAACGGATCCAGAGCACCATCAACTACGTGAGCGATCAGATCGACCGCGGCGTGCTGCCTGAGGAGGTCAGGCCCTTTGTAAAGGCAGCAAGGAAAGGCCAGTACGACACGATAAGGGCCTTCCAGGCCTATGAACATAAGAAGGAGCACCGCAGTGCGATTGCAGAGAACTGGCTCATCCGTGAACTGCAGGGCCCGCGCTTCTCAGCCCTGCCGGTGATCGCCAGGCCCTCCCCCTCTTCCGATGAAACGATCATGGTCTACGAAGACCCGGCCGTGCCGCGCGAGGAGGAAGAGGAGCCGCGCACAAGCGACCAACTCACAGCCACCCTGAAGAAGAGGATTCAGAACATCCATCGGCCGCAGGAGATGACCCCTGAGAAATGGAGCGAACAGCTCCTATCGGGCCTAGGCTTTGCCGCAGGCGCGAAGATGCGGGAGGCAAAGAAGAAGGTGGACAAGGGCCTTGCGAGAAAGATGGCGGCCACGATCCTGGCCGCCACGAGGCAGAACCGCAGGCTCCACATGCTGCCGAGGCCGAAGTTCGACAACCCGAACGATCCGAAGTCTTACTTCACCTCCGCGATCAACGGCCGCGAGGACGTGATGCAGGAGTGGCGGCAGTGGAGCGGCTGGCGCATGGTCCTGACCAATATCTTTGCCGCCTATCTGGCCGAGGGGACGCTGCAGCAGCCCTTCCCCTCCCTCGTGGCACAGAGGAAAGCCGAGATCGCTCACATGCATGCGTGGCACGAGGACATCAAGGCCAAGGGCATGAGCCCTGCCGATGTGGAGAAGGCGATAAACAGGATGTACTGGGAGGACAAGGCTGACGAGCGCGCGAGGGCGGTGGCCAACTACGTAGCGATGGAAAGCAGCGTGCGCGGCGAGATGGAGTACGACGGAGTCGCGGTCAAGAGGCTGTACTGGGAAATACTCGCGCTCCACAGGGCGGACCCCCTGCTCGGTCCCGGGATCATGGATCTTGCAGCGCACTTCGTGCACCCGCTCACCTATGCAAATGTCATGCAACTCCTCAAGCGAAGGGACGTGCAGCTTGATTCAATGGAGAGATTCACGCTCCAGAACATGCTGGAGTGGCACACGTTCCCGCTGGGAAGCCTCGCAGGAAGGCTCGCGACACACATCAGCAAGAACGACCGCTCCACCTGCCCGGACATCGGTTCCTTCTGCGAAAAGAAGCTGGGATTCAGGCGCGGCATGTTCTCGATCAGCGGAGCGCCTGAGCCGTTCATGGCGAAACTCACGCAGATGGCACAGGCTGGCGTGGACCTTTCGAGGCTCCTTGCGGCCCTGGATGAAAAATTCCCGGGCGCGATCGCCCCGCAGAAGGCGGAGGAGCTTGCAAAGATCGCAGCTGAGAAGCGCATAGGCGCCCTGCCCCTGAAGATCGACAAACCCAAGCGTCGCTCCCCTGCGGCAAAGGCGCCGGCCAAAGCAGAGGCTCAGGCCGCTACCGTGCGAACCCGCGGCAACGGACCGCGCAAGCTCAAGCGCAGGGGCACGACCGGCGGGACCCAGCTATCGCTCAACTTCACAGCAAAATACAGAATGGACGGCGGGATCGGAAATTACATGATCGCAGGCAGGAGATTGCCCATGTTCCCGGGCCCGCGGACCATGATGAACATGGGACTCAACCTCATGCACCTGAAGAACATCTGACAAAAAAGAGGCCGCTGAAAGCGGCCTCTTCTCTTGGTGGAGCTGAAGGGAGTCGAACCCTCGACCTCTTGAATGCCATTCAAGCGCTCTCCCAACTGAGCTACAGCCCCAATTACCCGACGTTGTTAAAGAACTCGCCGCCTTGTTACGGTTTTGGATATATCTTTTATAAGCCCCTGAAAGTCAACTGAGTTCCTTCACGCGCGCGCGCACCTCTGCGGAATCCCAGTCCACCGGACCCGCCCTGCGCCAGACAATCCTGCCATCCCTGTCGATAAGAAATGTCTCGGGCACGGCATAGCTCTGGTAGGAATCCGCAACCGTGCCATCGGTATCCATGAGCACGACCATGCCGGACTTGATGACGGAAGCCACGAACGCGGCAGCCTCCTCCCGACTCTCGTCCAAGGAGATCGCCAGCACCGCAAGCCCCTCCTCTTCAAAGTCCGACTGCAGGCGCGCAAGCGACGGAAACTCCTGCCTGCACGCCCCGCACCAGGCGGCCCAGAAATGTAAGATCACAGGCCTGCCCCGGAAGCCATCGAGGCTCACGACTTCCGAATCCAGGGAGCGCAGATTGAATCCCGGGGCTACGTCGCCCTCGTCGGGGCGCGTCAGATATTGCAAGGCCGACATCGCCACTAAGGCGATGCCGGCCGCTATCGCTGCTATCCACAGCTTTCTCATGTCGAAGGCCCGATATTATCCCTCTCTGCTCGACTTGCCTTTCGAAGCGACCTTCCTCGTATGCGGGTTGGCCATCTTCGCCCTCTTCTCCGCATGCGGTTTCGCTACCTTTTTGGCGGCGAATTTCTTAGCATCCCCCTTCGCCGTCTTAACGTGCCGCTTCTCGGCCCTTGCCTTCACAGGGGCTTTCTTATGCCCGTGCTCGGCCTCATCGCCCACAGGGGTCCTGCCCTCGGCCCCGAGGTACTCGATAGAGGCCATGGGGGCGGCGTCGCCGTGGCGCCAACCGAGTTTGAGCAGCCTTGTGTATCCGCCCTGTCTCTCGGCGAAGCGCGGGGCCAGGTCATCGAATGCGATCTTCACGGCCTTCTTGTCACGGATGATCGAAATGGCGCGCCTGCGCGCCGCGACAGTTCCGCGTTTGCCGAGAGTGACCATGCGGTCCGCGATGGAACGCAGAACCTTGGCCTTCGGAAGCGTCGTCTCGATCCTGCCGTGTCTGATGAGGGATGCCGCCATGTTGGCCAGCATCGCGTCGCGATGGGCCCTCGTGCGCCCCAGTTTGCTCGTAGCACAATGATGTCTCATATATTAATCCTTTTCCTGTTCATCGATCGATGGTCACGTGTTACAGCTTTATTCCACGTCCTTCGGCCTGTACCGCTCCGCGTCCTCAACGGTGAACCCGTCGATCTTCATGCCGAGCGCGAGCCCCATGCTCGTGAGGATCTCCTTTATCTCGTTGAGCGACTTGCGCCCGAAGTTCTTGGTCTTCAGCATCTCCGGCTCGGACTTCTGGCAGAGCTCGCCTATATACTTGATGTTCGCGTTCTGCAGGCAATTCGCCGAGCGCACCGAGAGCTCCAGCTCGTCGACGCGGCGATAGAGGTTCTCGTTCAACGCCGGCTTCTCCTCGAGCACGCTCTCTTCCGCCGGCTCGAAGACCTCGTCGAAGTTGATGAATATCTGCAGCTGTTCCTTGAGTATCTTCGCCGCGAAGGCCAGCGCGTCGTCGGGACGAACGGAGCCGTCGGTCGTGATCTCCATCGTGAGTTTGTCGTAGTCGGTGCGCTGGGCCACGCGGGCGTTCGTCACATTGTAGTTGCAACGGATGATGGGGGTGTGAATTGAGTCGATAGGAATGACTCCCACAGGATCCTCAGGCCGCTTGTTCTGCTCCGCAGGCACATAGCCCTTGTTCATCCTGACCGCCATCGAAACCTTCAGTTTCCCCTCCGGGCCGACGGTCGCGATATGCAGCTCCGGGTTGAGGATCTCGATCTTCTCTGAAGTGACGAGGTCCTTGGCCTTGATCTCCTTCTCGCCCTGCACCTCCAATTTTATCTGATCGGTCTCCCCCTCGTGGAGTTTGAGCCTCAGCTGCTTGACGTTGAGCACGATGTCGGTGATGTCTTCCTTCACCCCCGGGATGCTGGTGAACTCGTGGAGCACGTTGTCGATGTGCAGCGAGGTCACAGCGGCGCCCTGCAGCGACGACAAGAGGACCCTGCGCAGCGCGTTGCCCAGCGTGATGCCGAAGCCGCGCTCCAAGGGTCTCGCCACGAACTTGCCGTAGGTCGGGGTGAGCTCTTCCTTGTCAAACTCAAGTCCCCTGGGCCTTATCTGCCTTCTCCAGTTTCTGAACATTCCATCCTCCTTTGCGCCTCCACGCCGGCCACACGCCGCCGGCTCCACGACGCATCAAAAATTTACTTGGAATACAGCTCCACGATCAACTGCTCCTGTATCGGCATGGTGAGCTGTTCGCGGGCCGGGTAGGCCATGACCTTCGCCTGGAATTTGTCCTTCTCGAGCATGAGCCATTCCGGCAGCCCGCGTCTCTCGACCGACTCCATCGCCTCGACTATCGCCGCCACCTTGCGACTCTTCTCGCGAACGACCACCGCGTCGCCCTGCCTCACGAGATAGGACGGAACGTTGACCGTGCGGCCGTTGATGCTGAAGTGGCCGTGGCAGACGAGCTGCCTCGCCTGGTTGCGCGAGCGCGCGAAACCCATGCGGTAGACCATGTTGTCGAGCCTGCGTTCGAGCAGGATGAGAAGGTTATCGCCGGTGACGCCCTTCATCCTGTCGGCCATCTTGAAATAGCGGCGAAACTGTTTCTCCAAGACGCCGTACATCTGCTTGGCGCGCTGTTTTTCGCGCAGCTGCGTGCCGTAGTCCGAGAGCTTGCGACGGGCCTGCCCGTGCTGGCCCGGCGCGTATTGCCTGCGCTCGAAGGAGCACTTGTCCGCGAAACAGCGGTCTCCCTTGAGGAAGAGCTTCATGCCGCCGCTGCGGCATCGACTGCAATATGATTCACGATACCTTGCCATTTTTCCTCCAAAATCCGTGACCCGTTATCAAACCCTTCTCTTCTTCGGCGGCCTGCATCCGTTGTGCGGGATCGGCGTGATGTCCCTTAGGCCGGTCACCTTGACTCCGGTCTTGGTCAGCGCCCTGAGCGCCGATTCGCGGCCGATGCCAGGGCCCTTCACCAGAACGACCGCCGACCGGAGCCCGTGGTCGTACGCCTTTCGCACCGCATCCTCGGCGGCCAACTGAGCCGCAAACGGCGTGCTTTTGCGCGAACCCTTGAACCCGCGCACGCCGGAGGAGGACCACGATATCACGTTGCCCTTCAGATCCGTGACCGTCACGATCGTGTTGTTGAAGGTGGAGCGGATGTGGACGATGCCGACCGGCACGTTCTTCTTCGTCCGCTTCTTGCCCTTCTTCGGTTGCGTTTTTTTGACTTCTACCGCACTCTCAGCAGTCGCCATCATATCCTCCCGCGGGCCGAAACCTCAAGGCCGCGCCAATTATATCCCGCTACTTGGTCATCGGAGCCAGCTTCTTGCCAGCGACCGCGATGCGCTTGCGGCCCTTCGCAGTCCTGGCGTTGGTGCGCGAACGCTGACCGTGACAGGGCAGTTTGCGGATGTGCCTCTGGCCCCTGTAGGTGCCGATGTCCTTCAGCAGTTTTATGTTGCCCTGGATCTCCCTGCGCAGGTCTCCCTCGACCTTGAAGCCGGACTCGAGCACCTCGCGTATCTTGGCGATCTGCGTCTCGGTGAGATCGTCGGCCCTGAGACTCTCGTCGATCCCGGCCATCTTGAGGACCTTCTTTGAGGTCGTATTCCCTATCCCGTAGATGTAGGTAAGAGCTATCACCGACCTCTTCTTACCAGGGATGTCTACACCGGCTATGCGTGGCATGTCTCGCTCCTTATTATCCTCGTACTATTTATACCCCTGCCTCTGCTTGTGCTTGGGGTTCGGGCAGATCACCCTGACGATCCCGCGACGGCGGATGATCTTGCACTTGTCGCAAATCTTTTTGACTGACGAACGAACCTTCATCTCACTCCTCCGATC
This sequence comes from bacterium, assembly GCA_041648665.1. Classification (NCBI taxonomy): domain Bacteria; species bacterium. Next base: position 9,362 of record JBAZOP010000048.1, read on the forward strand.
ATTTTGCCCTGTATATGATCCTGCCCCTCGACAGATCGTACGGTGACAGCTCGATGGTGACGCTGTCGCCCGGCAGTATCTTTATAAAATGCATCCTCATCTTTCCGGACACGTGTGCTAAGACCTTGTGCCCGTTCGGGAGCTCAACCCTGAACATCGCGTTGGGGAGCGTCTCCAAAACCTTACCTTCCACCTGTATCGCTTCCTGTTTGGGCATGCAGCCTCTAGTCTCCTTCTTCCTATAACACCGTGAGAACTTCCGGCCCGTTCTCCATCACGGCCACCACGTGTTCGAAATGCGCCGAAAGCCTGCGGTCCTTTGTGACGACCGTCCAGCCGTCCGGGAGGACCTCCACCTCGTGCGTGCCAGCGTTCAGCATCGGCTCCAGCGCTACCACCAAGCCTCGCCTGAGCTTCATGCCTGTGCCGGCGACGCCGAAGTTCGGCACCTGCGGGTCCTCATGAAGCGCGCGTCCGATTCCGTGTCCTACATAATCGCGGACCACGGAGAACCCTGCTTCCGTCGCGGTCCTCTCGATGGCGGCGGATATATCGTGGAGGTGCCCCCCCACCAGCGCCGCCTTGATGCCCATGTTCAGGGCCCGTTTGGACGCTTCGATCAACCTCGACGCCTCATCGCCGATCTTTCCTACCGGGAACGTAATCGCATGGTCCCCGTAGAAACCGTCAAGGATGACTCCGCAATCCACGCTCACTATGTCGCCTTCCTTGAGCCTCCGCTTCCCCGGTATGCCGTGGACGACCTCCTCGTTCACGGAGACGCAGAGCGCATGCCTGTAACCCGGCACGGTCGGGAAAGCCGGCACAGCGCCTCTGGACTCGATGTGCTCGACGGCTATCCTCTCGAGGTCCATGGTCGTGATGCCCGCGACGATGGCCTCTCTTATCTTCACCAGCGTTTCGGCGACGATAAGATTGGCCGCCCTCAGCTTTTCAACCTCGTCTCGTGACTTGAGGGTGATCATTTATTTTCCGAGGCAACCCTTCTATCAATCAAAGAACATACGTTTCTGAATATCTCGTCTATGCTGCCCGTGCCCTTCACATTGGCGAGCAGCCCCTTGCCCTCGTAATAGCTGAGGAGCGGCTCCGTCTGGCGTTTGTAGTTCGCGAGTCTCGCGCGGACGGTCTCCTCGTTATCGTCGGCCCTCTGGATAAGCGCGGATCCGCAGTCGTCGCAGATCCCCTCCTTCGAGGGTTTCTTGAACATCACGTGATAATTGTTTCCGCACTTCCCGCACTGCCTGCGACCCGCTATGCGTCTCACGACCTCATCGTCAGGGACGTCGAGGTTGATCGCCGCGAGCAGACCCTGCTTCGTCTCAAAAAGCATCCGATCGAGCGCCTCGCCCTGGGCGACCGTACGCGGAAAACCGTCGAGCACGTAGCCCTTGCTGCAGTCCGAACCGGAGAGCCTCTGCCTCATAATCCCGACGATCACATCGTCGGGGACCAGCGCGCCGCTCTCCATGAAGGAGCGAGCCTTGCGGCCTATCTCAGTTCCTTCCTTCACCGCAGCCCTGAGCATGTCACCCGTGGAGAGCTGCGGTATGGAATAGCGCTCGCCCACCATCTTACCCTGCGTGCCTTTTCCGCAGCCGGGGGGGCCCATCAGGATTATTCTCACCACTCCCGACATCGCCTAGCCTCTCCTTCCGCGGAACTTTCCGCCCGCCTTCGCGCCGAGGAATCCCTCGTAATGGCGCGTAAGCAGGTGGGATTCGATCTGAGCCAGGGAGTCCATCGCGACGCCCACGACGATGAGCAGGGACGTACCTCCGAAGGTGTACGCCAGCGAAGACGGTATGCCGAATTTCTGGATGAGGAAATACGGCAACAGGCATATGCCCGCCACGTACAGCGCACCACCCAAAGTGATGCGGGTCAGCACCCTGTCTATATAATCGGAGGTATTCTTTCCTGGCCTGAGCCCCGGGATGAAGCCCCCGTACTTCTTCATGTTGTCAGCCACGTCCACCGGGTTGAATGTGACCGCGGTGTAGAAATAGGCGAAGAAGATGATCAGCCCGCCGTAGAGAGCGCTGTGAAACCAGCCTGTCGAGAGCGTGGCTGCCACCTTCTGCATCACTCCGCCGGGCGAGAACTGCGCTATGGTCGCCGGGAACATGATGATGGAGGAGGCGAATATCGCCGGGATAACGCCCGCGGTATTGACCTTGAGCGGCAGGAAAGAGGATTGCCCGCCGTACATCTTGTTGCCGACCACGCGCTTCGCATACTGGACCGGCAGTTTGCGGTAAGCCCTTTCGACGTAGATGATGACTCCGATGATGAGGGCTATGGCCGCGAGCAGCACCAGGAACCCGAAGAACCCGCCGTACTGATCCTTCGTCGCCCATGCGTCGCGGAACCCTACGGGTATGCGCGTGACGATGCCTGCGAATATTATGAGAGATATACCGTTGCCGATGCCACGCTCGGTTATGATCTCGCCCAGCCACATGAGAAAAGCGGTGCCGGCCGAGAGCGTGATCATCGTCGTCAAATAAAACTCCCATGTCGGCACGCCGGGGAGCACCGCGCCCTGCTGCTTGAGCCCGATGCTTATGCCCAGCCCCTGGATCAGCGAGAGCACCACCGTGCCGTAGCGCGTGTATTGCATTATTTTCTTCCGGCCCGCCTCGCCCTCCTTCTGCATGCTGGCCACCGAAGGCACCACCACCGCGAGGAGCTGGAATATGATCGAAGAACTGATGTAGGGCATTATGCCCAGAGCGAAGACCGAGAACTGCGAGAGCGCGCCTCCGGAGAAGAGATTGAAGATTTCAAAGACCGTCCCTTGAGACACGATGCTCTTCACCGCATCCGCCGAGATGCCCGGAGCGGGCACGAATATCCCGATCCTGTAGACTCCGAGCATGAGAATCGTGAAGATGATCCTCTTCCTCAGCTCGGGTATCTTCGCAATATTGGTGATGCTATCAGCCACGAACTACCTCCGCCTTTCCCCCTGCAGCCTCGATCTTTTTCCTGGCGGACTCGGAGAACGCGGCCGCCTTCACGGTCAGCGCGCCTGAGAGCTCACCCCTGCCCAGCACCTTGAGGCCTTCCTTGCCCTTCTTCACGATGCCCTGTTCCCTGAGGGACTTAAGCGTGACTTCCGTGCCGGATGCCAGCTTCGCAAGCTGGTCCAAGTTGACGATCGCGTAGTCGATCCTGAATATGTTCGTGAAACCGCGCTTCGGGAGTCTGCGCGAGAGAGGCATCTGTCCGCCCTCAAAACCTATCTTGCCGCCGGATCCGGCGCGCGCCTTCTGACCCTTGTGGCCGCGGCCCGCAGTCTGGCCCCATCCGGAAGAGTTTCCGCGTCCGACCCTCTTCACGCGCTTCGACTGCTTCCCGACAGGCCTGGGTATCTCGTTAAGCCTCATCTTGAATTCTCCTCGCTGCGCCATCGACGCGCAGCACTCTTCACGGTCAGCGCTTGCCGCCGGGGGCCATTGAGAGCCCTTCCTCCGTTATCGACACCAGATGCGAAACCTTCGCGACCATCCCGCGCACGGAGGGAGTATCCTCCAGCACGCGCTCATCGCCGGTGCGCATGAGCCCCAATCCGAGCACCGTCTCGCGCTGTTTGGGGATCCTGCCGCAAACGCTCCTCACCAGTTTAACCTTTATCGCCTTGGTCATTGCCCTGTCCTCATGAGCGCCTTCAGCTCGGGCGAGATCAGCTGCTCCAGCCCGTTCAAGGCCGCCTTGACTACGTTATGCGGGTTGTTGGTGCCTATGCACTTCGTGAGTATGTTCCTGATGCCCGCCGCCTCGACCACGGCGCGGACCGGACCGCCGGCGATGACGCCCGTTCCGGGCGAGGCAGGCTTCATCACGACCTTGCCTGCGCCGAAGCGACCGAGCACCTCGTGCGGTATGGTGTCTGCAAGGACCTGCACCTTCACCATCTCGCGCTTGGCCTGTTCGGTCCCCTTCTTGATGGCGGCCGGGACTTCCTTCGCCTTGCCGAGGCCGAACCCTACGCGGCCGTTGCCGTCGCCCACGACCACCAGCGCGGAGAAGCTGAAGCGCTTACCGCCCTTGACGACCTTGGCGACGCGGCTGATGTGGACGACGCGCTCGATCAGCTCTGATTTGGCGCCTTGCTCAAAGTTATTCCTCATATCAGAACTTCAATCCTTTCTGCCGCGCAGCGTCTGCGAGTTCCTTGACACGGCCATGGAATATGCTCCCGTTGCGATCGAAGACCACTTTCTCTATGCCCTTTGACTTGGCGCGCTCCGCGATCGCCTCGCCGACCAGCTTGGCCGCGGAGCGATTGCCGGTCTTCACGCCCGAATTCAGGCCCTTTTCGTAGGTCGAAGCCGCACACAGCGTCTTGCCCGAACCGTCATCGATCACCTGGGCGCTGATGTGCTTGAGGCTGCGGAATACGGATAGCCTCGGTCTTTCCGTCGTTCCGGAGATTTTCTTGCGTATGCGCTGTTTGCGGCGCTCACGGCCTGTAAGAATCATGCTCATGGATCAACCTCCTGTCGCGCCCGCTGCGGCCTTGCCGACCTTGCGGCGTATGACTTCATCAGAATATTTGATACCCTTCCCCTTGTACGGTTCAGGCGGCCTCATCCTGCGAATCTGGGCCGCTACCTCGCCGACCAGGTGGCGGTCAGCGCCGCTGATCTTGATGCGGGTCTGTTTCTCGACGTCGATCTTAATGCCCGCCGGTATCTCGTAGTCGATCGGATGGCTGAACCCCAGGCTCAGTCCGAGGGTCTTGCCCTTGCTCTCGGCCTTGTAGCCCACGCCCACGATCTCGAGCTCCCTCGTGAACCCCTCGGAGAGTCCGGTCATCATGTTCTGCAGGAGGGCGCGGACCAAACCCTGTTCGGAGCGGCTGCGTATGCTCTCCTCCCGTCTGGTAACCGTGAAGGCGCCCTCCTTGAACTCGACGCTGACCGCCGAATACCGCTGCGGGCTGACGTCCAGCGAAAGCTCCCCTTTCGGGCCCTTGGCCACGACCACTGTTCCGTTGATGTTGGCGGTAACGCCCTTGGGGACGACCACCGGCCTTTTTCCTATGCGAGACATGTGCTGATCTCCCTTGGTCTGTTACCAGGCGGTGCAGAGGATCTCTCCGCCCAGCCCCAGCCTCTTTGCGTCCACATCCTTCATCACGCCCTTGGAGGTCGTGAGTATCGCGGTCCCGACGCCCTGTCTGTTCGGGCGTATATCGGAAGCGCCGATGTAGCAGCGCCTCCCCAGCTTGCTCGTGCGCTCCAGGCTCCTGAAGACCGGATCGCCCGAAGGCATGTACTTGAGGGTGATGACGATCGATTTCCGGACCCCCTCGCCCGCCACGTCCACCTCTTTGACAAAACCTTCGGCGGCGAGCACGCGAGCGAGCGCTTCCTTTATACCGGAATGGGGTACGAGCACATTGACGTGCTTCGCGTGCACAGCGTTGCGTATGCGCGTTAGCATGTCGGCAATCGGGTCGTTGACAGGCATATCAGTTCACCTCATTTTCGTTGCGCCTCTTTCATGCGGCGCCGGTTTACCAGCTCGACTTCATGACGCCAGGAAGATCGCCCCTCAGGGCCATGTTCCTGAAGCATATGCGGCACATGTCGAAGCGCCGCATGTAGCCCCTGGCCCTGCCGCAGATCGGGCAACGGTTGTATGCGCGGGCCTTGAACTTCGGCTTGCGCTGCGACTTCACGATCAAGGATGTCTTGGCCATACCTTCTCCTGTGCTATTCTTTTTCGCTCCTGAACGGCATACCCAGGAGGGCGAGCAGCGCCTTGCCCTCCTCGTCATTTTTTGCCGAAGTCACGAACGTAAGATTCATGCCGTTTACCCTCTGTATCCTGTCCACATTGATCTCGGGGAATATCGCCTGCTCGGTCAGGCCGAGCGTATAGTTTCCGCGGCCGTCAAACGACTTTGGCGGCACGCCTTTGAAATCCCTGACGCGGGGGAGAGCTACGTTCACGAGCTTGTTCATGAAGTCGTACATCGCCTTGCCGCGGAGCGTAACCCTCGCGCCGATCGACTGGCCCTTGCGCAATTTGAAGTTTGCGATCGATTTCTTGGCTTTGGTGATGCAGGGACGCTGGCCGGTGATAAGTGCGAGTTCTTCGGCCGCGTTCTCCAGCACCTTTATGTCCTGGAGCGCCTCCTTCATCGAGGTGTTGAGCACTATCTTCTCGAGACGCGGTACCCTCATGATGTTCTTGAAGCCGAACTGTTTCATGAGCGCCGGCACGCACTCCTGCGTGTATCTGACCTCGATCTCCGTCGGAACCTTCGGCTTCAGCTCGCGGCGCACTTTCTCCTTCGGGGCAGCCTCTGCGACGGTATCCTTCGCGGGCTTACCCTCGGCCTTTTTCTTTTTTACGTTGTCTTTGGCCTTATTCTTGGCCTTATCTTCGGACACTTTGTCCCTCCTTCAGCGCCTTGCGGCTCATGCTTTAGCTACTGTGATCACCTCGCCGGAACGCTTCGCGTAACGGACCTTCACGCCCTTTTCCATCCTGTAGCCTATGCGCGAAGGGCGGGCCGCTTTCTCGTCGTAGTACATGACGTTCGAGATGGAGAGAGGAGCTTCCTTCTCGATGATGCCGCCCTGCCTGTGCGTCTGCGTGGGTTTCTGGTGACGCTTCACCGTGTTGAGGTGCTCGATCCATACGCGGCTCTTTTCCGCGTCCATGCGGAGCACTTTGCCGGTCTTGCCCTTGTCCTTGCCGGCGATCACCTTGACCATGTCTCCCTTGCGTATCTTCATCAGAGAACCTCCGGAGCCAGCGATATGATCTTCACGTATTTGCGCGCACGCAGCTCCCTCGCGACCGGCCCGAATATGCGCGTACCGATCGGCTCGCCCTGGTCGCTGATCAAGACTGCGGAGTTCTCATCGAACTTAATCGTGGAACCGTCGCTGCGCTTGATCTCCTTCTTCGTGCGAACGATCACGGCCTTCTTCACGTCGCCCTTCTTCACCTTGGCCTTGGGCATCGCCTCCCTGACCGAGACGACGATGATGTCGCCGACGCCGGCATAGCGGCGCCTGGTTCCGCCCAGCACCTTTATGCAGCGGAGGAGTTTGGCGCCGGAATTATCGGCGACCAGTAATTCTGTCATCTGCTGAATCATATGTCTCTCCTGCAGGGGGCGTTTCCCGCCCGCCGCGTCACTCGACTCCCGAAGCCTTCTCGAGCACCTCCACGACCCTCCAGCACTTGCGCTTGGAGAGGGGACGGCACTCGCGGATGGCGACCATATCGCCCTTCTTGCACTCGTTCTTCTCGTCATGCGCCATATACTTCTTACGGCGCCTCAGGTACTTGCCGAAATCCGGATCCTTGACGGTGCGCTCCACCTGGACGGTCACGCTCTTGTCCATGGCGGCGCTAACGACGACCCCTGTCCTCAACTTGCGCGATTCGATGCCAGACATAGTTTACGCGCCTCCTTTCGAGCGGGCCTCAAGCTCGCGCTCGCGGATTACAGTCTTCACGCGGGCGAGGTCGCGCCTCGTCTTCCTTATATTCGCGGTCTCCTTGAGCTGGCCGGAGCCCTTGCGAAAACGCAGTCTGAAGAGCCCGTCGGTCAATTCCTCCGCGGCCTTCAAAAGATCTGCGACCGACTTCTCCCTCACCTCACTTGGCTTCACGGTATACCTCCCGCACGACGATCTTAGTCTTGAGAGGAAGCTTGTGCGACGCCAACCTCAGCGACTCGCACGCTATGTCGGCGGAGACGCCCTTTATCTCGTAGAGCATCCTGCCGCGCTTGATCGGGGCGACCCATTCCTCCGGCGACCCCTTTCCCTTGCCCATCCTGGTCTCCGCCGGTTTCTTGGTGATCGGCTTGTCGGGGAAGATCCTCACCCAGAGCTTGCCGCCGCGCTTCGTGGCGCGGCTCATGGCCATGCGCGCGGCCTCTATTTGCCTCGACGTGACCCACCCGTGCGACAATGCCTGGAGGCCGTAGTCTCCGAACGAGAGATTGCAGCCCCTCCAAGCGACGCCGCGGAGCCTGCCCTTCTGCTGCTTCCTGTATTTTGTCTTCGCTGGCTGTAGCATCGTTCCTCGCTCCCTCTACCGAGCCTGACCCGGCAGCGCCGGCTGATTCTTCTCGGGGAGTATCTCTCCCTTGTAGACCCAGGCCTTGACTCCGATGATTCCAAAGGTCGTCCTCGCCTCTGAAAAACCGTATTCCACGTCAGCGCGCAGCGTGTGCAGAGGCACCCTGCCCTCGCGATACCACTCACACCTGGCGATCTCCGCGCCGCCGAGCCTGCCGGCGCACTGTATCTTGATGCCTTCGGCGCCGAGCTTCATCGCCGAAACAACCGCTTTCTTCATCGCACGGCGGAACGCAATGCGTCTGAGGAGCTGCTGCGCCACGTTCTCCGCTACCAGTTGGGCGTCGATCTCGGCCTTTCGAACCTCGCGGATGTTCACCTGGACGTCCTCGGCCGTCGAAACCCTCTTCTTTATGTCGAGCTTGAGCGCATCGATGCCTGCGCCCTTCTTTCCGATGACCAGCCCCGGCCTCGAGGTAAAGATATTGACCGTCACCTTGCCGGCTGCGCGGTCGATCTCAATCTTGGAGACGCCGGTGTGCTCGAGCCTCTTCTTTATCTCCTCGCGGATAAAGAGGTCCTCGTGGACCTGTTTGCGATAGCCCTCCTTGGAGGAGTACCACTTCGAGTTCCACGTCTTGCTCACCCCGAGCCTGAAACCAGTTGGATGTGTCTTCTGTCCCATGTCAGCTCCCGATCCCTGGCGCTAAGCGCGCTGCTCCAGCGTTATGCTCACCTTGCTCGATTTCTTCAGCACCGGAGTGGCCGAACCCCTTGCCCTCGGCATCCAGCGTTTCATAGTGGGGCCCTTGTCCACCAGGAGCTCCTTCACGAACAGCTTGTCCAGATCCATGCCACCCTTGGTGTCCGCATTGGAGACCGCGGACTTGATGAGCTTGAGAAGGGGACGCGCGGACCTGCGGCGGCAGAAGGTGAGATAGTCGATCGCCTCCTGGACACCCTTGCCCCTGACCTGATCCGCAACGACCCTCACCTTCCGGGTGGTAATGCGAATCATCTTTATCTTAGCCGTCGCTGCCATCATGCACCTCCGGTCGCACCGGTTGCAGCCGCCGGAGCGGCCGCCGTGGGAGCTGCTGCCGTCGTTGCGACTGTGGTCTTCTTTTCGCCGGAGTGTCCGCGAAAGACCCTTGTGGCCGCAAACTCGCCAAGCTTGTGACCGACCATGTTCTCCGTGATGAAGACCGGGATAAATTTGCGCCCGTTATGGACCGCTATAGTGAGCCCGACCATGTCGGGGATCACAGTGGAGCGACGCGACCACGTCTTGATCAGCTGTCTGTCCCGCGTCTCCTGAGCCCTCTTCACCTTGTTCAGGAGGTGATCGTCTATGAACGGGCCTTTCTTTAACGAACGAGCCATATCATGTCCTCTCGTGTAATTGTTACTTCGCCCTTCTGTCGCTCACTATGAAGCGCGTAGTGCGAACGCAGCTTCTGGTCTTAGCGCCCTTGGTCGGTTTGCCCCACGGGGTCACCGGGTGACGTCCGCCCTTGGTGCGTCCCTCGCCTCCGCCATGAGGATGGTCGACCGGGTTCATCGCCGTGCCCCTGACGTGCGGCCTCCATCCCATGTGGCGCACGCGGCCTGCCTTGCCTAGCTCCACGTTCTCGTGGTCGACGTTGCCGACCTGGCCTATCGTCGCCCAGCAGTTGATGTGCACCATCCTCACCTCGCCCGAGGGGAGTTTGATCTGGGCGTAGTTGTCGTCGCGTGCCATGAGCTGCGCCACACTGCCAGCGCTGCGGACGATCTTGCCGCCCTCTCCCGGCCTGAGCTCGATATTGTGTATCGAGGTGCCCAGCGGAATATTGGAGAGGGGGAGCGAATTGCCGGGCTGGATCTCGGCGCCTGCCGAGGCCATGAGCGAATCGCCCACGCTGAGCCCCACCGGAGCCAGGATGTAGCGTTTCTCTCCGTCCGCGTAAGCCACCAGGGCGATGCGGGCCGAACGGTTCGGATCGTACTCCAGCGCCTTGACGCAGGCGGGGATGTCCCGCTTGTCGCGCTTGAAGTCGATCATGCGATACTTCATCTTCGCGCCGCCGCCCCTGTGGAACGACGTGATCCTGCCGTTGCAGTTGCGGCCGGCGTGTTTCTGGAGCACCTCGGTCAGCTTACGCTCAGGCTTCTTGGATGAAAGCTCTGAGAAATCATATGCGGTCATTCCGCGGCGCCCAGGTGTTATCGGTGCGTAACTCTTTATTACCATGGCTGCCCTCTTCTATGTGACTGCCTCAATGTCGTTTGTGTTTAGCTTCAGCAACTCGTCGCTCACGCGCCTTCCATGAACTCGATTCGGTCTCCCTCTTTGAGGGTGACGATCGCCTTCTTCCACGGGGAGGTCTTCCCCGCGCTCTTGCCCACGCGCTTGTACTTCGCGGGCATCGATATGGTGTGCACGTCCTCCACCGTCACCTTGAACACACCCTCCACCGCCCTGCGTATGTCGTGCTTCGTGGCCTTAGGGTTCACAGCGAACGAGTATTTGTTGTGCTCCTGCGCGGCCGTGCTTTTCTCCGTGACCGCCGGCTTCTTTATAACCTCGAATATGTTCATGGCCTCAGCACCTCCTCTACCTTCTCAAGCGCAGGCCTCGTGATGACGGCGCGATCGAACCGCATGAGGTCGTAGACATTCAGCCCTTCCCAGCGGACCATGCGCACGTCACGGATGTTCCGCACGGACTTACGAAGGATGTCGTTTTCCTCAGCGATAACAATCAGGGCGTTCGTAGCGCCCAGATTCTTGAGCCCATCCACCATCGTCTTGGTCTTGATCTCCTTGAGCGGCAGCTCATCGACTATGATGAGCTTTCCCTCCGCCTTCTTCAGAGAGAGCGCCTGTCTGAGCCCGCCGCGGCGCGCCTCGGAAGGAAGCCTGTAGCTGTAGTCGCGGGGCTTGGGGCCGAATGCCTTGCCACCGCCTACGAAGATGTTCGCCTTGGCGTCGCAGTGACGGGCCCTTCCGGTGCCCTTCTGGCGATACATCTTGGCGGTCGTGCCGCTCACCTGGCCCCTGGTCTTGCAGGATGCAGTGCCGCTGCGGCGGCTCGCCCTCTGCATCTTCACGATTTCGTAGAGCAGCGCAGTCTTGGGCGCGATCCCGAAGATAGAATCATCGAGTTCGATCTCTCCCACCTTCGCGTTCTTTATGTTGAGGACCGGTTCCTTCACGGTTTCACTCCTTTGCGCCCCTCTCAGAGGACGCCTTTACTTGCTCTCCTGGGCCACAGGTTCAGCATTCTGCTCGGGCAAAGCGGCCATCTCGGCCTTGGCGCTGCCGGCGCCGGCCTTGCCCCTCTTGAGTTCGGGCCTCGTCTCGAAAGAGACGTCCTGCGGGACCACCAGAAGCAATCCGCCTCTGGCGCCTGGCACCGAACCCTGGACCAGTATCACGTTGTCGTCCGGCCTTACCGCCACCACCTTCAGTCCATCCACCGACACCCGATCGCAGCCCATGTGTCCGGGCATCTTCATGTTCTTGGGGACGCGACCCGGCCATGTCCTCATGCCGATCGAGCCGGGACGCCTGTGGAAATCCGAGCCATGCGAGGCAGGGCCGCCGTGCTTGCCGTGGCGCTTTATCACGCCCTGAAACCCGCGGCCCTTGGTGACGCCCGTGACGCTGATCAGATCGCCCGATTTGAATCCGGCCGCGATGAGTTCGTCGCCCACTTCGAAGCCCTCCGTCTTGCACGTGCGGAATTCGCGCAGGTGAGAAAACATCGGAAGACCCTTCTTCTCAAAGTGGCCGCGCTCCGCCTTGGAAAGCCGTTTCGCCTTAGCGGGGCCGAAGCCGAGCTGCAGCGCGCCGTAGCCCTCCTTCTCAGCGAGCATCTTCTGCACCACCGTGCAGGGGCCGACTTCGATGGCGGTGACAGGCGTAAACTCGCCGCCTTCATCGAAGATCTGCGTCATGCCAACCTTTTTTCCTATAAGACCCAGCATAAAAGCCTCTTTCAGTATGGCGCTCAATGCGCCGGCCTGTTCTGCCTCATATCATTTTTATCTCGACATCCACTCCTGAAGAAAGCTCGAGCTTCATGAGCGCATCGACCGTCTGCTGCGTGGGCTCGAGTATGTCCACCAGCCTCTTGTGGGTGCGTATCTCGAACTGCTCCTGCGAGCGCTTGTCCACATGGGGACTCCTGAGCACGCAATACTTCTCGATCTTCGTGGGGAGCGGGATAGGGCCCGCAAGCCTGGCGCCGGTCCGCTGAACCGTGTTCACGATCTCAGATGCGGACTGATCCAGGAGCTTGTGATCATAGGCCTTCAGCCTGATGCGTATCTTCTGCCCCTTCTCTTGCGTGCTCATGTTCACCTCTTTAGCTGTTATTCTATTATCTCGGTGACCACGCCGGCGCCGACCGTACGGCCGCCCTCGCGCACCGCGAAACGAAGCTCCTTCTCCATCGCGATCGGCATTATCAACTCGATGTCCGCCGTCACGTTGT
>JBAZOP010000049.1 GCA_041648665.1 bacterium
GATGGTCACCGAGAAGCCGAAGGAAGAGAAGACCATGCCCCAGATGCCGCACGGCGGCGGCATGGGAGACATGTACTAGCAGCTGAATAAGGCTCATCAGCCAAAGAGGTGGTCCCGAGAGGGGCCACCTCTTTTTTATGATGCTGAAGTTTTATTGACCCCAAGAAAATCAACGTGTTATAATGCACCAACTTTTTGGGGGAATCATCTTGCGCACTGCCTCGCTTTTTTCTGCAAACAAATCGATCAGATCGGCGATATTTGCCGTCGGATTCGCTGTCGTGCTCCTGGCCTCGTTTTCAGCCCATGCGCTGAGCTTCTCCAGCCACGGCTACTACAGGCTCAGGGTCGTGGGGGTAGACAACCTGGACCTCCAGGGCGCCAATTCCGACATACCTTACAACAACGACCGCTTCGGCTTCATTCAGTACAACCAGATGAGGCTGAGACTCAACCCAACCCTCAAGCTCAACGACTGGCTATCCGTGCAATCGACACTCGACATCCTGGACAATATCCTGTTCGGCACGAGCGACACGCGTGAGCTCAACATAATCGCGCCGGTGGTGGGCGAGCAGACCCTTCCGCCGGGAGCCGGATCCTATTACATGGTGGGCCCGGATCACGTGGGCGAGAACGGCGCGCTCAACATGCGCAGGGTCTGGATGGACATCCAGACACCGATCGGAAAATTCAGGGCCGGCCGCCAGCCGTCCAACTGGGGGTTGGGCATATTCCAGAACGACGGCAACGAACTGCAGGGCGACTTCGGCGACACGGCCGACAGGATAATGTATCTCATGCAGTACGGTTTCTCAGGCGGCGGCGCATTCACCGCAGGAGTCCTGTGGGACATCGCTTACGAGGCCCAGTTCGACCCGCGCATCACCGGCCTCGCCAGCGCCCCTGAATCCAACAATCGCGACACGCAGCAGTATGCGGCCATCCTTATATACGATCAGCCCGCGTTCTCGGTGGGTATGTTCGGGGGCATCAGGAGGCGCAACGGCCCGAACGGAGCGACCACCATGGTCGTCAAGGACGCGCTGGGCAATGACGTGGATGCTGGCATCGACGGCGACACGTTCCTCTATTTCACCGACCTCTATGCGCGCTACACCTGGCGCAACTACAGCTTCAAGCTCGAGGGGGTCTATATAGGAGGCAAGGTCTCCACAGGGCTTGCGCTCGACGCAATTCCTTTCGCCGGCCTCGGCGCGGGCGAGGGCATCATACAGCTGCCTCCGGACCAGTCGATGCAGGCCTTTCTCGCCGCCTTCGAGGCGGAGGGCAAATACAATTTCGGCGGCGCATGGAAGTTCCAGGCCGGTTTTGCCAACGGCGACCAGACGCCGCTCTCCACGAAGATCACTCAGCTCGGATTCAGGCCCGACTACCAGATCGCGCTCATGATGTTCCACATGCCCCTGGGAACGAGCCCGTCGCTCTACGGCCAGAAAGCGGGCGGCGGCGGAGGCACTGAATATCTCGCCGGAGGCAAATCGATCACAGGCAACTACGTGAACAACGCGCTGTATTTCACGCTCGGCTACAAACACGAGTTCAAATTCAAGGATTCTCCGTGGGTCGACTGGGCAAAGGTCGGCGGCAAGTTCGTAACTGCCTGGGCGCCGAAAAAGAACACGAACATAGACTTCGCGGATCTCATACCGCAGGCCGGCAACTGGCCGTCGGTCAGCGAGATCGCAGATTCGATGTTCTCGCGTTGGTACGGTATGGAGTTTGACATCTCCGCAGAGGCGCAGCTCTTCAACTACCTTTACACCGTCCTCGACGTAGGCCTCCTGATCCCGGGGCGAGCCTATAACATCAACGTGAACCTCATCGATCCGGGCAATATCGTGGAACCGATCCCCAACGACAGGGCGAACATGGCCTGGATGGTGAGGCTTTCCACGATCCTTCAGTTCTGATGCATCCCTCGCAGGAGATCGTCAAAATATCGCCGACGCTTCATCATTTTGACGCGGACAGGTCGCATAACGGATTTTGTTTCGTTGAACCCATTTGAAAAATAACGAAATTATTACAAGCGCCGCTGACCTGCACCTGGCCTCGGCATTGCAATAAATCCCATGTGGAGGCTGCGACATGAGGATGCCCATCGGAGTCATAAAGGAGTGGCGCCGCAGGGAACGCGAGAAGAGGCAGAGGGAAGACGAGGCCCGCAGGCCGGCTGAAATGCCGCTGCCCGATGCGCAGAACAAAAGGCCCAGGGGATACGGGGAGGAGAGCGGTAAAAAATCCAGAATAGTGATCAGCCTCAGTTGAGCTTTCTCACGTCCGGTTTTTCATCTTTCACTTCTATCACCACTTCACCTTTGCCTGACACGCTGCAGATCGCTTCGACCTTGAAGCTGTCGCCGATCGACGCGGGTATCTTGAACGGCGGCATGGTCTGGTTGCGGTGGCTCGTCTGGAAATCGAACTCCTTTTTCGCAACCTCTTTGCCGTCCTTGTAGACGACCACTTCTTTGATGAAGTGGTCCTTGGGGTCGTTCACGATGTGCTGCACCGTGATATTCAGCTCGCCCCTCTCCACGTCGTAATATCCGTCCACAACGTTGGGAGAATGCGCGAGGGCAGGCGAAATGGCCAACAAAGACACCGCAAGAAACGACCCTGCAAAAATTATCGTCTTCATATTAACCTCTATTGTCCATTATCCATTTTCGACTTTCTCGATTTTCCGCCAAGTGGACCGCAGGGGAAACCGAAAATAGATTAATCGAAAATAGAAAATGGAAGACGATTTTCCTGGCGGAAAATCGTGGCGCGCCTGGCAGGACTCGAACCTGCGACCCCCTGATCCGTAGTCAGGTGCTCTAATCCACTGAGCTACAGGCGCATAATAAATTTTCATTCACCGGGCCGCGCAACCTAGTCTATGATATTGTTTCCTGTCAAGCCGGCTCAAACCTGGCCTGAAAGAAGCGCAGGGCCTCGGGCTCATAGGTCATCTTGAGCCCTTTGATCTCCTTTCTGCGCTTCCAGACGTTCTTTATCGTCTCCGCGGTCACGTCCATGTGGGAGTTCGTGTACGCACGCCTGGGGATCGTGACCCTGACGAGCTCGAGCCTGGGGCAGCGGTGTCTCTTTGTCACCGGGTCCCGGCCTGCGGAGACGATCCCGCGCTCCATCGTGCGTACGCCGCTCTCGACGTATATCTCGGCGGCGAGCCTCTGCGCCGGGAATTCCTCCTGCGGGATATGCGAGAGGAACGCCTTCGCGTCCAGGAAAACAGCATGCCCTCCGACGGGCTTCACTATCGGTATGTCGGCGGCGATGAGCTTCTCACCAAGATACTCCACCTGTCTCACGCGCCAGCTAACGATGTGATCGTTCTCCGCGGCCTCCTTGAAGCCGCGAGCGCAGGCCTCCATGTCGCGGCCCGCCATGCCGCCGTAGGTGTGCAGTCCCTCGTAGACAACCACCAGCTCCTTGGCCTTGATGAACAGCTTTTCGTCATTCATCGCAAGCCAGCCGCCGATGTTCACGTACGCGTCCTTCTTGGCCGACATCGTGCACCCGTCGGTGTACGAGCAGAACTCGCGGCAGATCTCCTTGATGGTTTTGTTCTCAAAACCCTTCTCGCGCCGCTGTATGAAATAGCAGTTCTCCAGGATGCGCGCCGCGTCCAGGATGACCTTGATGCCGTGCTTGCGGCAAAGCTTGGAGGTATCCTTCATGTTCGCCATCGAGACCGGCTGCCCTCCCGCCATGTTGACCGGCGCACCGATGCTCACGTAAGGGATGCTGTCGGTCCCGTATTCAGAGATCAGGCGTTCAAGCTTCGCTACGTCCACGTTGCCCTTGAACGGGAGATCCGCCGACGGGTCATGCGCCTCATCTATGATCACGTCGTGAAACGTGGCCCCGGCCATCTCCTGATGGAGCCTCGTCGTGGTGAAATACATATTGCCCGCGACGTGATCGCCCTTCTCTATGAGCGATTGCGAAAGTATGTTCTCAGCGCCGCGGCCCTGGTGAGTGGGGACGACGTGCTTATAGCCCATGATGTCGCGGATCACCTCTTCCAGGAAATAGAAGTTCCTGCTGCCAGCGTACGCCTCGTCGCCCATCATGATCCCCGCCCACTGGTAGTCGCTCATCGCAGCCGTGCCGGAGTCGGTGAGCAGGTCGATCCAGACGTCCTCGCTCCTGAGCAGAAAGGTGTTGTACCCCGCATCCTTGATCGCCTTCTCTCGCTCCGGGCGCGTCGTCATCCTGATGCTCTCGACCATCTTGATCTTGTACGGCTCCGCCATGAGGCTGAGATCCATGTCTCGATTCCCTTTCCCTATTTGCAAACGATCGCGTCTATCTCCACGCCCACGCCCTTCGGCAGCTTCGCTACCGCTACGGTCGCGCGCGCAGGCTTGTGCGCTCCGAAGAACGACGCATAGACCTCGTTCACCGCGGCAAAACTCTCCATGTCGGCAAGGTATATCGTGGTCTTCACGACGCCCTCGAACGAAAACCCGTCCGCCGCGAGCACAGCCTTCAAGTTCTCCATCACGAGCCTCGCCTGCTTAGCCGCATCTCCGCCGAAGAGCTCCAGGTTCCCCGTAGCAGGATCGATCGGTATCTGGCCCGAGCAGAAGAGCATATCGCCTGCGCGCACCGCCTGGCTGTACGGCCCTATCGCCTTCGGTGCCTTATCGGTGTTGATCATCTTGAGAGCCATGCATCGCTCCTTCAGGCGGATTTTTCCACCCAGATGTCGGTCACGTTGAGGATCGTCTCGACGGATTTCTCCATCCACTCCAGCGGGACCCATTCCTTCTTCGAATGATAATTCATGCTCCCGTCAAAAAGGTTCGGCGTAAGCAGGCCCTCGAAGGAGAGCCTCGCCCCGTCGGTCCCGCCGCGGATCGAATTGCGCCTTGGGGCGATGCCCGTGCGACGGATCGCCTCCTCGGCGTAGCTCACGACCTTTGGGTCGCGGTCGATCGCGTACTTCATGTTGCGGTACGACTCCTTGATCTCGACGTCTATCTTGGCGCCGTGTTTGCGGCTCACATACGAAGCCGCGTGCTTAAACACGGTCTCTAGCTCCTCGAGCCCATCGACCGTGAAATCGCGCACGAGGAAATGTATCTTCGCCTCCGAAACGTTGCCGCTCATAGTAATAGGATGCAAATACCCCTCGCGCTTCTCCGTGGTCTCGGGCGTGCGGTTGGCGGGGAGCGCCATTATGAAGTCGCTGCCCGCGCGCAGCGCGTTTACCATCTTTCCTTTTGCGTAGCCCGGGTGCACGTCGGCGCCGGTTATCGTGACGAACGCTGAGTCCGCACAGAAGGTTTCGTCCTCGATCTCTCCGACCGACGACCCGTCCACCGTATAGGCGTAGTCTGCCGCGAACTTCTTGACGTCGAAGTGCTCCGTCCCGCGGCCGATCTCCTCGTCGGGCGTGAACCCGACCCTGATAGCGCCATGCAGCCGCTTCGGATCTTCCCTGAGCCGCCAGATGGCTTCGAGGATCTCCGCAACGCCGGCCTTGTCGTCGGCGCCAAGCAGCGTTGTGCCGTCCGACGTGATGATGGTCATACCCTTGCAGCGCGCCAGCTCGGGCTCATCCGCCACCCGGATCACGATCGCTTGGTCGCCCGGCATCACGATGTCGCCGCCGTCGTAGTTGCGATGAATCTGCGGGCGCACGTCCTTGCCCGGGACCTCGTGATAGGTATCGACATGGGCCAGAAAACCTATCGTCGGGACTTTTCCGTGCGCAGGGTGGCCGGAGGGAATGTTGGATGGGAGCGTAGCCATCACATATCCATGCTCGTCCATCGCCGCGTCTTCTAGCCCCGCGGCCTTGAGATCATTAACGAGCATCGCGAGGAGTTCCTTCTGCCCCTCTGTGGAGGGATAGTTGTCCGTGCCCTCAGCGGAGCGGGTATCGACCTTCACGTACCTGCAAAACCTATCGAGCAACGTCTCTCTTTTTGCCATATCGATCTCCCATGAGTTTATTTTTCAAAAAAACCCCGGCAGCATCCCTCGCCTGCCGGGGTTTGGCCGAAATCAATCCGTCTCCTTACGCCTCTTTCTTCGCACGCCTGGAATCGAGATACACATACGCGCAAAGCGCTGCGAGCATCACGAGTCCCATCCAGTTGCCGAGCGATCCTTCGTTGGCGAAGTCGGGCAGTATCTTCGCGCCCGTCTCCGACTCGATGTACTTGAGCACCGCCCCAAAGACCCCCATGAGCGCTCCGCCGGCGATGAAGCCCGATGCGATCAGGGTGCCCCTTTCGCGGCGGGCCCTCCCCAGCGCCTCATCCTTGCCCGCGCTCTTCTGAACGAAGTGCGCCACCAGTGCGCCCACCAATATCGGCGTGTTGAGGGAAAGCGGGATATACATGCCCAGCGCAAAGGCCAGCGGCGCTATCCCCAGGAGCTCCATGAGTATGGCTATGACTGCGCCGATGCCGTAGAGCAGCCACGGCGCGCCCTTGGCCGCCATCATTCCCTTGATCACCGCGGCCATCGCGTTTGCCTGCGGGGCCGGGAGCGGCTTCGCATGCTCAGGCGTGGGCACGAAGCCGTAGACCTTGTTGAGCATCACGATCACGGCCGCCACCGTCACGGCCGCGAATACCGTGCCGAGTATCTTGCACCACTGCTGGCGCGAGGGCGTGGATCCGATCCAGTAGCCGACCTTGAGATCGGTGATGAGCCCGCCGGACATCGCCAGCGCAGTGCAGACCATGCCTCCGATGACCAGGGCCGCCATCATGCCCTTGGGACCCGAGAGCCCGCACGAGATCAGTATCAGGCACGAGAGTATCAGCGTGATCAGCGTCATGCCGGAGACCGGATTGATGCCGACGATTGCGATCGCGCGCGCCGCCACAGTGGTGAACAGGAAGGATATGACGAAGACCACGACCACCGCTATCAGGGCGATCTTGAGCGGCGACAGCTGGTCGACGAGCACGGAGAACCTGAAGAATACGAAACTCACAACGAGGATGAGCAGCATGCCCGCGATCACGATCGGCATCGGGATATCGCGCTGCGTGCGCTCGACCCCCTTTTCGCCTTCGTGTTTCTTGCGCGCCGCGAATATCTCCCTGAAGCCCTTGGTGAAGGCCTGCAATATGATCGGGCTGGATTTGATTATGCCGATGAGGCCGGCGGCGAATATCGCGCCTATGCCGATGTAGCGGACATATGTGGAGAATATCTGGTGGGCGCTCATGGAGGCGATCAGCGCGTCCGCATCCGCTGGCGGTATGGCCACCGTGACGAAGCCGCCCAGGTAGTTTATCACCGGGATGAAGACGAACCAGGACAGGAACGAACCGCATGCGATGATCATCGCATAGCGAAGGCCCACGATGTAACCCAGACCCATGACCGCGGCTCCGGTGTTGATGGAGAGCACGGCTTTCACCTTCTCGGTCATCGGCGCGAAGAGCTGCACCATGCCGGTGGTGAACTCCTCAGCCCATGCACGCATCGCAATGGAGAGAAAGTCGTATACGCCACCCACCACCGCCGCCAACGCCAGGACCTTCGCCTGCCTGCCGCCCTTTGCGCCGGCCACCAGCACCTCGGTGGTCGCAGTCGCCTCCGGGAATGGGAGCTTGCCGTGCATGTCGGAGACAAAGTAGCGGCGCAGCGGAACCAGGAAGAGCACGCCGAGGATGCCGCCCAGCGTCGCCGAGACGAAGAGCTGGAACAGGTCCACGTGCTCATCGAGGCCCAGGATATAGAGCGCTGGCAGCGTGAATATGGCGCCGGCCACGATGAGCCCGGAGGCAGCGCCCACGGATTGTATTATGACGTTCTCGAGTATCGTGGACTTGCGGCGGAACACGCTGCCTAGCCCCACCGCCAGGATTGCGATCGGGATCGCGGCCTCGAACACCTGCGCTATCTTGAGGCCCAGGAACGCGGCGGCGCCTGAGAAGAGGACCGTCATGATGATGCCGATGAAAATCGACCTGAACGTGATCTCTTTTACCTTCGAATCCGCCGGCACGATCGGGACGTATGACTGGCCGGGCTTGAGTTCGGTATACGCGTTATCCGGAAGGCCTGATTTCCCGAAGTGTTCCATTTTTCCTCCCCTTTGAAAGTTGAATATGGCTAAAGCAATTTGAAACAGATGGCAAGGGCCTCTGTTTGTGCTACTGATGCCCCATGCTCCTCGGGATAGACATCCTGCTCACGAAGAGACTCTCCCTTATCAAGGGCAAACGGGTGGGGCTCCTCGCACACGCGGCGAGCCTGAATGCAGAGGGCCGACACACCCTGGATCGCCTCGCGAATGACGCGGGCGCCAAGATAACCGCTCTCTTCGGCCCTGAGCACGGATTCGCGACAAAGGCGCAGGACATGGAGCCGGTGGAGACGCACGAGGACGCCCAGGGCAAGCTGCCGGTCTACAGTCTCTACGGGGGGGACCTCGACTCCCTGAAACCTGCGCCTGCGATGCTTAAGGATCTGGATGTGCTCGTGGTGGACCTGCAGGATATCGGCAGCCGCTACTATACATATATATGGACCGTGGCGCTGTGCATGGAGGCGTGCGTCGAGTCAGGCAAGGAGATGATAGTCTGCGACAGACCGAATCCGATAGGCGGGGAACTTATCGAAGGACCTGAAATAGATGAAGGATATCAATCTTTTGTAGGACTCTTTCCGATCCCGGTGCGGCATGGCATGACCATCGGAGAGATCGTTCAGCTTATGAACGATCAGGGGGGCATGGGCGCAAAGGTCACAGTCGTGGCCATGGAGGGATGGAAGAGGTCGATGAGCTGGCAGGACACAGGTCTCGCTTGGACCAACCCATCGCCCAACATGCGTTCGTATACAGCAGCGCTCCTCTACCCGGGGATGTGCCTCATCGAGGCGACCAACATCTCCGAGGGCCGAGGCACGGACACTCCCTTCGAGATCGCCGGCGCACCCTACATGGACACGGACGACCTGATGGAGGCCTTCAACGCGCTGGGGCTCCCGGGCGTCACCGCAGCGCCAACATCCTTCATCCCAATGAGGCAGAAGTGGGAGGGGAAACTCTGCCACGGCATCCGCTGGGTGATCACGGATGCAGCGGCGTTCAGGCCCTATCTCACAGGGCTTGCCTTCATATGGCTCTGCCACAAGATGTATTCGAACTCCGGTTTTGAATGGCGTCACGACCCGTACGAGTTCGTCGCCGACCGCCCTGCGATAGACCTGCTCACCGGATCGTCCCGGTTTCGCGAGGCGATTACAAAGCTCTGTCCGGAAACGCTTAAACTTCTTGCCGAAACGCCGGACGAGCTCATCGATGCGCGAAGCTCCGCGCTGATCTACTGAAGCCCATGCCCTGCGCAAAGACATCCCCAGCATACATTGCCCTCTCAAAGGGCAATGAACTCGCACGCCGCGCCGGCCGCGCGTATGCGGCGATGAAATCCTGCAGCCTCTGTCCGCGCGACTGCAAGGTCGACCGCCTCAAGGGGGAGCTCGGCTACTGCAGGATCGGCAAGAGGGCCGGGGTGGCAAGCGCGAACCTGCACCACGGCGAGGAGCCTCCGATCTCAGGCACGCGCGGATCCGGCACGATCTTCTTCACAGGCTGCAACATGAGCTGCCGCTTCTGTCAGAACTGGCCGATAAGCCATCTGCGACACGGCAAGGCCGTGACGCCGGAGAGGCTCGCGCAGATGATGCTGGATCTAAAGAAGCGGGGTGCGCACAACATAAACCTCGTCACGCCCTCGCACGTGGTGCCGCAGTTTCTCGCAGGGCTCACCATCGCGGCAAAGGACGGACTCGATCTCCCGATAGTTTACAATTCCAACGGATACGAGGGGCTCGATGCGCTGAGCCTCCTGGACGGCGTGATCGACATCTACATGCCCGACATCAAGTATTCCACGCGCGAGGCGGCGCAGCGCTGCTCGCTCGCCCCTGACTACTGGGAGCACGTGCGCCCCGCGCTCAAGGAGATGTACAGGCAGGTCGGCGCGCTTGCGATGGACGATGAGGGGATCGGCGTGCGCGGGCTCCTGATCCGCCACCTCGTCCTCCCCGGCGGGCTCGCAGGATCCGAGAAGGTCTTCGAGTTCGTGGCAACCGAGCTATCGCCCGATGTCCCGGTGAACCTCATGAGCCAGTACTTCCCTGCCCACGACGCAGTGGACGACCCGCTCTTGGGTAGGGGGATTTCAAAGGAGGAGTTCGCGAGCGCCGAGGCGGCGCTCCATCAGTACAACCTCACAAATGGTTGGATACAGCACATGTAACCCCTTTAAAATTAATGGGTTGCCTATAAAGATAGATTCTGCTAGGTATCGCCGCCACAAAAGTACGACATCAGAGGACCCCCCTATGACCACAGATATCAAGACCCTGCTGGAAGCGCACGCCGGCCGCGGACACGAGCTATATGCAAAATACATAAACCCTCAGCTTGTGCGCGTGCTCAGGACGATAGGCTTTGACCGCAAATACGTGCGAGCAGAGGGACCGATCCTCTATGATGCCGATGGAAACGATTTCTTGGATTTTTTGGCCGGCTACGGTGTCTTCGCTCTGGGTCGCAATCACCCAAAAATCATAAAGGCGATCAAGGATGCGCTCGATCTGCAATATCCGAACATGGTCCAGATGGACGCTCCTCTCGCCGCGGGCCTTCTTGCGGAGAGGCTGCTCTCCTACATGCCCTCGGGCGTGGACACGGTCTTTTTCACCAATTCCGGCACCGAGTCGAACGAAGGCGCGATAAAGTTCGCGCGCAAGGCAACCGGCCGCTCCCGCATCATCTTCTGGGACCACGCGTTCCACGGGCTGACCACCGGTTCTCTCGCGCTCAACGGCGGCGCCGAGTTCAGAAAGGGGTTCGGCGATCTGCTCCCCGGCGCCACAAAGATCCCGATGGGCGACATCGAGGCGCTGAAAAGCGAGATCGACAAGGGCGACGTCGCCGCCTTCATCTTCGAGCCGGTGCAGGGGAAGGGCGTGTACGTCGCCGAGCCTGTTTTCTACGCCGAGGCGGAGGCGCTCTGCAAAAAGAACGGCGTGATCACGATCTGCGACGAGGTGCAGACCGGTTTCGGCCGCACAGGAAAGATGTTCGCGCACCAGCACTGGGGACTGAAACCCGACATCGTCACAGTGGCCAAGGCGCTCTCCGGCGGGTTCGTCCCGGTCGGCGCGATATGCTACCGCAGGGCGATCTACGACAAGGTCTTCACCGACATGGAGCACTGCGTGGTGCACTCCAACACCTTCAGCAGAAACATACTCGCCGCCGCCGCGGGGCTGGCCACGCTGGACGTCATTGAGGAGGAAGGCATCGTCGAGAACGCCGCGCGCATGGGGGCGATGATAATGGACGGCGTGCGCGCGATGAAGGGCCGCTTCGAGATGCTCTCCGAGGTGCGGGGGATGGGCCTGATGATAGGCATCCAGTTCTCCGAACCCAGATCGCTGACGCTGAGGGCCGGCTGGAAGATGGTGCACGCGCTCAACAAGAGCCTTTTCCCGCAGATGATAACCGTGCCCATGATGAGGGATCACAGGGTTCTCACTCAGGTGGCGGGCCACGGACTCGACGTGATCAAACTGTTGCCGCCTCTGTGCATAAACGAGTCGCACGTGGAGCGGTTCCTCAGCGCCTTTGAGAAGACCGTGGCCGAGTGCCACAGCTTCCCGGGCAGCGCGTGGAAGGTGACGAAGGACCTCGCTTCTGCCAGCGCCAGGGCCGGCAGGGACACGAGGGAAGACACGCGCCGGCTGTAAAACCGATCTCCGGGGGAAATCGATGAAGACAACGACCGCAGCAATCGCACTGTTGGCCTTCGCAATAGCATCGCTGGCATCCGGCGCCGCAGAAGCATCCCACAAATACAAGGAGCTCAAAGGCGCCCGCCAGGTCGAACGCAGGGAACCCGCGCCCCAGTTCACACCGAGGAAGAGCCAAGATGAGAGCATGATGGAAGAGCACATGAAGAGGGCCGACGAAGAGGGGTACGACTGGCGCAAGTTTCAGAGCGAGTTCGGCGTGTTCGGCGGCGATTTTCTGGGCGACGAGTGGTACAACAACTGGGACGTCGGGGGACGATACTACTTCAACATAAACAAGATGTTCGCGTTCGGCGCCGAATACCAGTACAACCCGATCCGGGCGGACAGCTCAGGCGACTTCGGCAAGAGCCTCCGGACCGACAATTCGCATACCCTCTTCGGCGCGATATCCATCGCCAACGATGCGGCGTTCAAGGCGGGCAAATCGATCATAGACTGCGATCTCTTTCTGACGGTGGGCGCAGGATCCATGCAGATAAACAGGGACTGGGAATGGCTCGCTGTGATAGGCGGAGGCATAAAGGTGTATACGCCTATGCGTTGGATGGCCGTGCGCTTCGACGTCAACAGCTACATGCACCCCACGCCGAAACCAGGAGGGAACTCCTTCAATGCCGACATGGCGCTCAATCTGGGTTTCTCCTTCTTCGTGCAGCCCCACATGAAGAAAGCCCTGAGTCAACCGGACGGCGAATCAGCGTCCGCTCACTGAGCGCTTGAGAAATCGAGAGTCACCGCAACCGTATCCCCGTCGTTGTCAGGCGCGTTGAATTCAGCTCGCGCGGTGAGCGGCGCCGTGTCGACCGAATCGCCCCAAAAGAGATTGCCCCGCATCACAATGGCGGCGCCCTTTTGCGTCCTCAGGTTCTTGATCTCGAAATTCCCGAGACCATCGAACATCTGGACCGCAAGGTCCATGGCCGGATCGCTCTTCAGGTAGAGCGTCGCCTGCATGCCGACGAAGTCGTCCGAAGAGCCGCAGGTGGAGCAAACGGCGTTGCCCAGGACGCTGAAGGTCGCCAATTCGATCTCCTCATAATCGAGGAGGTTCCCCTCCAACGTAGGGGCGTGGACATCGCCGGAACAGCCGAAGCTCCACAAGAGAAGAGCTCCTATCGCAAAACCCGCGATCCTGAGATATCCCTTTTTCATATCCACCTCTCGATACGATTATAACCCTGAATCGGCCGCGCCGCAACGCGGGCGTTTGAGCGCTATCATCATTATCGAGATAGCGGCCGGGGTGATGCCCGGTATCCGAGATGCCTGCCCGACCGTGGAGGGCCTCACCCTCGCGATCTTCTCCCTGACCTCGTTGGACAACCCGGGCACATCGGAAAAGATCATGCCGTCCGGGATCATCATCTTCTCAAGTTCGACGAGCCTTGCAGCAGCCTCCCTCTCAGCCTCGATGTAGCCCGCGTATTTGATCTCTATCTCGGCCCGCGCGGCGGGCTCCCCTGACGCAGACCCCGCAAGTCCAGGGCAGAATCCCAGGAGCACTTTTTGAATCGTGAGCTCAGGCCGGCTGACCAGGGAAGAGAGAGATTCCTGCTTCCTGATGGGCGCGCTCCCGAGAGAGGTGAGGATCTCGTTCGTCGCGATCGTCGGAGAGACGATCGTCTCCCTCAGGATCTCGATCGTCCTTCTCACCTCATCCTCTGCCGCCCTGAATCGTTCCCATCTCGCCTTGGGCACAAGCCCGACGCGTTTCCCTATCGGAGAGAGCCTGGATGCCGCGTTGTCCTCCCGCAGGATGAGCCGATGTTCCGCGCGCGAGGTGAACATGCGGTACGGCTCCTCCGTCCCCTTTGTCGCCAGGTCGTCTATCATCACGCCTATGTAAGCCTCGTCGCGCCGCAGGACCAACGGGACCTCGCCGCGGAGAGAGAGGGAAGCGTTGATCCCCGCGATCAGCCCCTGGCCCGCGGCCTCCTCGTATCCGGAAGTGCCGTTTATCTGGCCCGCAAAGTAGAGCCCTCTCACGCGTTTTGTCTCGAGGGTTGCCCGAAGCTCGGTCGGGGGAACGAAGTCGTATTCCACCGCGTATCCCGATTGAACTATCTCGGCGCGCTCCAGACCAGGTATCGTTGCAAGCATCGCGCGCTGGATATCCATCGGCAGCGACGTGGAGAGCCCGTTCACGTAAATCCAATCCGTGTCAATCCCCTCCGGCTCGAGGAAGAGGTGATGGCTCTCCCTCTCCGGGAAGCGGACGACCTTGTCCTCTATGGAGGGACAATACCTCGGCCCAGCGCCCTTTATCTTCCCCGAGAACAGCGGCGAGCGGTCGAGCCCTGCGCGGATCACCCCGTGCGTCTCCTGAGTCGTATGCGTGATGTGACACGCGAGCTGAGGCAGGATGTTTTCGACATCATCGTATGAGAAACGCGGCCTGGGCAAATCGCCCTCCTGCCTTGCGCACTTCGAGAAGTCTATGGAGTCGCGCGCAAGCCTGGGGCAGGTGCCGGTCTTGAGCCTGGCAAGCGGGAAACCCATGCGCGCGAGGGAGCCGGAGATCTCGTCGCACGCATCGTCGCCTATCCTGCCGCCGGGCACGTGCTCCATGCCGAAGTGCATGAGGCCGCGCATAAACGTGCCTGCGGCGAGTATGACCTTCTTGGCATGGATGCAATCGCCGGATTTTGTTCGCACGCCTGATACCGCATGGTTCTGCGCCACAATCTCTGCGGCCTCCGCCTCGATGAGATCAAGGCCCGCCTGCCCCTCGATGACGGCGCGCATGTACATGTGATAGCGCTCGCGATCGGATTGGCAGCGCGTGGCGCGGACTGCAGGCCCCTTCGACATATTGAGCCTGCGGAACTGGATGCCGGTGGAATCGGCCGCGCGCCCCATCTCGCCGCCGAGCGCGTCGATCTCGCGAACGATGTGGCCCTTGCCCAGGCCGCCTATCGCAGGGTTGCAGCTCATGGCGGCGATGGCGCCAAGGCGCGAGGTGAGAAGCAGCGTTTTCGACCCCATGCGCGCGCATGCTAGCGCCGCCTCGCAGCCCGCGTGCCCCGCGCCTATGACTATGACATCGTAAGACATGCCGCCCCTGTAGATCGAAAAAAGGGCCCCGGGAAACCCCGGGGCCCCCTGTTCAACAACTTGAAGTTATCACTGACACACTGTGCTGATATTCTGCACCAGGTACTTGATCGCCTTCTCCTGGTTGGAGCCTGTGGAGGCGCCCTCTATGTGATACGAGGTGTAGAAGACGCAACCCGAGGTTGTGCTCGGCCTCCAGCCCACAGTGATCGGACGGGTGCCGGTGAGCGTGCTGAGCGGAGAGATCGTGCCCTGGATAAAGGTTGTGACGCCGCTGGCCACCGAATCAATATCAGCCCAGCCCCCGAGATCGAATATGATGTCGATCGGGGTGCCCACGTATGCAGCGAGACCCGTATCTACCACTTCGCCCGAGACAGTGCCCGTGGTCGTGCTAGCCGGACCCCACGTGATTATGCCGGGGAATACGGCCTCGAGCCATGAGTCGGAGAGGTCGGAGAAATACACGTGGCCTCCGCCTGTCGAGAAGGCTTGCAGTGCCGCATCCGTAGTGGCGCTGCTGTAGTCGGCCATGCAGTTGACGAAGAGCGCCGCATATCCGCTGAGGCCGTTGGCATCGATGAAGGTAGAAGGATAGTACGACGAGGTGGTGTCTTCGCTCAACACCAGGAGCCCCTTGCTCTCGCAATCCGCGCTGGTCCTTGCGCCGGCGGCATCCATGGTAGCGGGATCGAACGGATTGCCGGATCCGTCATCCAGAGTACATCCCTTGAGCTGTGCGAGCAGCACTTGCACGCCGTCGAACGCGCCCGGCACCACTGCCCACTTGGCGGAGATGTCGCCGGTCATGGCCTGATCGCCCACGTCCGTCGTGGACCCTGCGACTATGTCGGCGTTGAACGTCTTGTCATCAAATCCCTCGAACGTGAGATAGAATGCCGTGGTGCCTGCCGTGCCCGCAGGGACCAGGCACGCGAAATTGCCCTGGCTGTCGGCCACGCACTTCGTCGGATCTTCGACGCCTTTGGCGGTGATCGTGCCTAGTTCAGCCGCCACGTTGGCGGTCGGCGTGCCCAGCAGGACTTCCGCCCCGGCCAGCGGCGTGACTCCGTCGGCCGCAAGGCACTGGCCGCATACGACACCGCTGGTCTCCGAGCCGGCCGGCACCGCACAGGCGGCAAGGCCAGGCAGCTCAGTCCCGCCGTCTCCACCGCCTCCGCCGCTGCTGCCGCCGCATCCCACAAAGGCCACAGCAACCAACACTGCAAAAAACGAAATCTTCTTCATATTGCCCCCTTTCGTTTGATGCCCATGACCTAATACCATTCCATCAAAAATTCCAAGCACCAAATCCCAATGACCAAATAAATTCCAATGATCTGAATTCCAATGTCATTTCCCGATGCAAAATTTTGAGAAAATGCGGTCGAGGAGCTCCTCTGTGGCAGCCTCCCCCGTGATTTCATTTAGGGCCTCGTGCGCAGCCCTGAGCCTCTGCGCCACAAGCTCTACCGGCCTGCGCTCCGCCAGCTCCGCAAGGGCCCCTTCGAGCGCGCGGCCTGCAGCATCGAGCAGCGACTTGTGCCTGGCCGAGACCACGACGGCGCCCCCTGAGGGGGACGCGGCGCCGATCGCCTCCCATGCGAGCCTCTTCGCCAACTCTCCGAAACCGTCGCCGGTCAAAGCGGAGGTTCGCACCGGCTCCGCCTCCAGCTCCTCGATGTCGAAGTTCTGCGGGAGATCCGATTTGTTCACGACATAGAGCGCCTTTTTGCCCAAAGCCAGCTTCAGCGCCTCGCGGTCCTCCCCTGAAAACCTGCGCGACCCGTCGAACACGACGAGAGTGAGGTCCGCCGAGGCGATCGCTGCCTTTGATTTCTCGATGCCCAGGGATTCCACCTCGCCTGCAGCTGTGCGCAGCCCTGCCGTGTCCAGGAAGGAGAAGACGAGTCCGTCTATGGAGGCGCGCTCCTCGACCACGTCGCGCGTGGTGCCGGGGGCGTGGTGCACCAGCGCGCGATCGAACCCCACGATCCTGTTGAGCACGCTGGACTTGCCGGCGTTCGGCCTGCCCGCTATGGCGACCCTCACTCCGTCCCTCATCATCCTGCCGTTTTCGAACGTGAAGGCCAGCCGCGCGCACGACTTGAGAGTGTTTGTGATCGCTTCGGCCAGGCCCGTCTCGCCGTCTATCTCCTCATCAGGGAAATCGATCGCAGCTTCGACCCGCGCCCTCAAGCCCGCCGTCGCATCCGCTATGAGCCTTATCTCACGGGAGAGCCTGCCCTGAAGCTGCTCCGCCGCGATCCTCGCTCCGCGTTCGCCCTCTGCGGAGATCAAGTCGCAGACCGCCTCGGCCTGGGCGAGGTCCATCTTGCCGGCGAGAAAGGCCCTGCGCGTGAACTCGCCTGGACCTGCCGTCCTTGCGCCGGCAGCAACACACGCATCGACGAGCTTCGCCAAGAGCGGCTGCGACCCGTGGCACGATATCTCCACGACATCCTCACCCGTATATGTATTGGGGGCCGGCATATGGACGGCCATCACATGATCCGTGATCGGCGACCCGTGATCCGCAAGATCGACTCTGCCGAGATAGAGTTTGCGCGGTTCGAAGCCTGAGGGATGGACGCGGCCGCGCCAGAGGCGAGCGAATATCTCGCGCGAGGAGGGCCCGCTCATGCGCACAACCCCTATCCCTCCGGGGCCCGCAGGCGTGGCGATCGCAACCACAGTATCTTTTGCACAAAATCCTCGCACGGCCGCACCCTTAGCCTCCGGCCGCCCAGCCTGTCAAATGATTTGCCATGCCCGCCAAGCTCTGTTAGAAATCGCGCTCCCAACCCGTTTCAAGGCGCTGAAATGTTAGAGAGAATAGTCAACGCATACACGAAGCTGTCCCTTAGGCTTTTCATCCCGATCGGCATCTGCCTCATCGCGCTGACATATTTCTGCGTCCCGAAGGCGGTCCTGCTCTTCAAGAACATAAAGACCGATTTCGCCACGCTGCTCCCCGACGACTATGCATCGGTCAAACTCTACAACGAGATGACGGACATCTTCGGCCAGATGAAGAACCTCACTCTCATACTGGAGACCAAGGACCCGGAAAAACTCCGCCCGATCATCCCGAAACTGGCCGAGTTTCTCTCAAAGGACCCGGCGATAAAAGAGGTCGACTGGCGCAAACGCGGCTACGATTTCTTCGACGAACACAAGCTTTTCTATCCCTCCAAAGAGGATCTCCTGGAGCTGCGCGACCGAATAGACCGAAGGATACAGCGCGAAAAACTCGGCAGCCTCTACATTTCGTTCGAGGACGACGGCAAGAAAGACACGTTCGACGACCTCAAGGACAAGTACGCGGAGACGTACTCGGGCAAGATAACGAGCGAGTTCTACACCGACGACGCGGAGACGGTGTTTCTCGTCAACATTTTCCCCAAGGGCGAGGATTTGGACGTCGCCTACTTCAAAAAATTCTCCGAGCACATCAGGGCTCGCATCGCCGAATTCGACATAAACAAATACGACCCCGCCGCCAGGGCCCACTACACGGGGGGTGTGATCACCAGCGTGCATGAGTATGACTCTCTCACCCGCGACCTCAAGATCGCGGGCATCGTGTCGGGGCTCGGCATGCTGTTCCTCGTCGTTTTTTACTTCAGGAAGCTCAGGGCGATCCTCTTCGTATTTTTGCCCCTCGGCTGCGGCTTGATCTGGAGTTTCGCGATCGCGCATCACGCCATCGGCCACCTCAACATGACAACGGCGTTTCTTTTCTCTATCATCTCAGGCCTGGGCATAGATTTCGGCATACTGCTCAACTCGAGGTACTACGAGGAGCGCTTGAACGGGGCCGGCCTCTTCGAGGCCATGAAGACCATGATCCTGCTCACCGGGCGCTCCTCGTTCACCGCAGCCGCCACCACCTCCGCCGCATTCCTCGTCCTTATCATGAACGACTTCAAAGGGTTCACCGAGTTCGGCTTCATCGCAGGCATAGGCGTCATGGTGATCCTGCTGGCGTACATACTAATGTTGCCTTGCATGCGCGCCATCGAGGAAAAAACGCCGCTGCTGAGAAAACGCGCGTTCACGGTGACGAACCTGAAGCTTGAGAGGCTCCTGGTGTTTTCCGGCCGCAGGTCTCTTCGCGTGCTGGCCGCCCTGCTCATCGTTTCCGCCGCGCTCGCTGCGTTTTTCCTGAAATTCAATTACAACTTCGCCAATATCCGCGCCCCCAATCCGCAGCTGGAACTGGCCCAGGAGTTGGAGCACCGAGTCAACCCACAGAAGGCCGTGCCTTCCGTCATCCTCGTTCACTCGAAGGAGGACTCAGAGGCTGCTAAGGCTGCAGTGGAAAAGATTAAGGAGCAGGAGCCGGACACGCTGATAAGCAGCGCAAGAAACGTCTACAGCCTCGTGCCCAAAAACCAGGATGAGAAGCTGCCCGCGATGGCCGAGATAAAGAGACTTCTCGATGACGACGTCATAGACAAGCTGGTGAAGGGCGAAGACAAGGAAAAGATAGAAGGCCTCAAGAATTCCACCGCGGCAAAACCATTTGTCATGAAGGACGTGCCCTCCGCAATCAAGGATTTCTTCGTGGACAAAGAGACCGGCGAGCAAAATCAACTCGTCTACATATTCTTGAAACCCAGCGTCGATCTCAAGGACGGGAAGCTCGCGATTCAGCTGGCCCGCGACATCCGCGAAATAAAAGCGGATAACGGCAAGACCTACAACGCGGTATCCAGCTCCGTGATCTTCGCCGATGTCCTCACCGTGATGATCGAGGATTCGCCGAGGGCGATCCTCCTCTCGTTCGCCGCCGTGTTTCTGCTCCTGTTGATTGATTTCAGAAATTTGAAGCAATCGTTCATCGCCATGATGCCGCTCCTGTGCGGCGTGCTTCTCATGCTGGGGGTCATGGCCGCGGTCGGACTGAACTTCAACTTCTTCAACATGATCGTTCTCCCCATCATCCTCGGCATGGGCATAGACTGCGGCGTGCACATGTTCCATCGCTTCAAGGAAGAGGGATACAAAGATCTCCCCACCGTGATGCGGACCACAGGCGGCTCGATCGTCATGACCACGCTGACCACGATAGCCGGATTCTCCGGCATGATCTTCGCGCACCATAAAGGCCTCCAATCGATCGGCATAGCCGCCTCCGTGGGGCTCGGCGCGATCTTGATCGTCAACCTTTTGTTTTTCCCGGCGATTTTGGCTTGGCTCTGGCCGCAAAGCAAAGTTACCGACGGCCTTGAACAGCTCAAACGAATTGAAAAATAGGGCTTTTTTGCCGTTGACGGCAAAAGGCAAACCTGTATACTCCGCCACCCTGTAAATCAAAATAACCCTAAAAAACCATTTCTTAGGAGGACAGAATGACGATTCGCATCGGTATCAACGGTTTTGGACGCATCGGCCGCTTTGCGCTGAGGGAAATTGCACGGGGCAAGAGCATGAAGTGCGTGGGCATCAACGACATCGTGACCCCTGACGTCATGGCCCACCTTTTCAAGTACGACTCCGCCCACGGCAGGTTCGAAGGCGAAGTCTCCTGCACCGAGAAAACGCTCAGGGTGAGCGGCCATGAAATTCCGGTCACCAGCGAAAAGGACCCTGCGGCCCTCCCGTGGAAGGCGATGGAGTGCGACATAGTGCTGGAGTGCACCGGTAGGTTCGTGGACCGCGCAAGCGCGTCGGCCCACCTTGGCGCAGGGGCGAAGCGCGTGATCCTCTCTGCCCCGGCAAAGGAGAAGGACACCCCGACGTTCGTCTACGGCGTCAACCACGAGACCTACGACGCATCCAAGGACACGATAGTCTCCGGCGCCAGTTGCACGACAAATTGCCTGGCGCCCGTGGCCAAGGTCCTGCAGGAGAGCTTCGGCATCGAACGCGGTTTCATGACCACGATCCACTCCTACACCAACGAC
Source organism: bacterium (assembly GCA_041648665.1). Taxonomy (NCBI): domain Bacteria; species bacterium. The sequence goes on from JBAZOP010000049.1 coordinate 20,805, forward strand.
CAGAGGCTCGTCGACGCACCCCACAAGGACCTGCGCAGGGCGCGCGCTGCCGCAGTATCGCAGATACCCACAACCACCGGCGCCGCGAAGGCAGTCGGCCTCGTGCTGCCCATGCTCGCGGGCAAGCTCGACGGTATCTCGGTCCGAGTCCCGACGCTCAACGTATCTCTCGTTGATCTGGTAGCTACGCTTTCCAAACAGGCGACTGCGGACGAAGTGAACGCGGCGCTGAAGAAGGCCTCCGAAGGCGAGCTCAAAGGCATTATGGCGTATGTGACCGACCCGTGCGTGTCGGTCGACTTCATGGGCGACAATCACGCCTCCAACGTCGACGCAGGCTACACCAAGACCATCGGCAACATGGTCAAGGTCCTCTCGTGGTACGACAATGAGATGGGCTTCACCCATCAAATGCTGCGCCTGGCTGAGTACATGGGAAAGAAACTTTAGTTTATTGGAAGGGATTGTATGACGATCAAATACATCGACGAGCTTGCGATATCTGAAAAACGCGTGTTCATCCGCGTGGATTTCAACGTCTCGCTCGACGATTCCGGCCAGATCAGGGATGACACCCGCATCAAAGCGGCGCTCCCGACAATACGCTACGCGCTCGGAGAGAACGCGAAGGTGATCCTGGCCTCGCACCTGGGCAGACCGAAGGGCAAGCCCAACCCCAAGTACACGCTCAAGCCCGTGGCGACAAGGCTCGCCGAGCTCCTGGGAGACGTGGACGTGCTGATGCCCGAGGATTGCGTGGGCGACGCCGTGAAGAAACTCAACTCGGAGATGGAGCCGGGCCAGCTGATGCTGCTCGAAAACCTCCGCTTCCATCCAGAGGAGGAAGCGAACGACGAGGGATTCTCGAAGCAACTCGCCGCGCTCTGCG
>JBAZOP010000050.1 GCA_041648665.1 bacterium
CCGCGGCGGCCCCTGCGGCGGCCCCTGCGGCGTCCCCCGCGGCGCCCCCCGCGGCCCCCGCGGCCGCCGCGGCGGCCCCTGCGGCGCCCCATGCGGCGGCCCATGCGGCGGCCCCTGCGGCCCATGCGGCGTCCCTTGCGGCGGCCCCTGCGTCCCTTGCGGCGTCCCTTGCGGCGTCCCTTGCGGCGGCCCCTGCTGCGGCCCCTGCGGCGGCCCCTGCGGCTTGCAGCTCCTCTGCTGTGGCCTGCCCGTTGGCGTAGCGCCTCACCACGGCGATACAGTCCCGCACTCTCGTGTCGCCGGGGCACTGCCTCTCGAAATTGGGCAACGCCCTCTCCGCGCAGTCGGCGGAGAACAGCCGCGCTAGTTTGTTGGCGGCGGGCTGGTCGGTGGCACAGCGCAGGCACCATAGCGTGTCGCCCAGACCGAGAACGTCGAGAACCTCGGTGAGAGGGAACGGCCGGGTCATCGGCCACTTTGCGCCACTCTTGTGCTTGCGGAACCTGGTGTAGGATTCAACGCAGGCCCCCGCCGCCTTACATAGTTTAAACGTGGTGTAGATCATTTCGCGGCCTCCAGCATTTCCCGGCATCCCCGGCACCCGCCGATGATGTGCGATGCGATCAGCCTGTTCGGGCTCCCTGCGGGTTCGCTCATACATTCCTTGAGGTAGCCGAGGGACGCCCCGCACCTGGGGCAGAGCGTGATGGTTTCCGTGCTGGTTTCCCTGATAGCCGTGGTCATTTCGTTTCCCCCCTGCGAATCATACGTTGTGCTATGAACTGCACCCACTGGCGAGTGACGCCGAACTTCTTAGCTGCCTTTGTCTGGCATCCCCTTCGGAAGTTCTGAGCCCTCAGATAGTCCTCAATGGCTTTGGTCTGTGCCGTTTTCTGTGTCAACATACTCGTACTTTATACCCTATGCAAGATATTGTCAAAGATAGTGACAGTGAATGGGAGGCCCATGACAGGGCTACGAACTCACGCGGTTAGCTATGGTGAAGTCGCTGGAAGTCACTTGTGGTGATTTATTGGGAGTCAATGGAGATGGTGCTGCGGTATGCCGAAGCGGTGGACGACATCGAGGCACTCAAGTCTCATAGCCGGTTCTCCCCGGCAGAGGCGCTAGGGATACGCTAGGGCATCGTCACCATAGAATCTCACACAGGCCGGGGGCTCTCCGGGCGGCTACCGACCGGACAAGGGTGGCTACCGGGCCTACCGCTGCCTCTCGGCGGTACGGGCCGACCGGAAGTGCAACCTCGGCGTGATCCCGGCGGACAGCCTCGAGGAGAAAGTCTGGCGGAAAGTCTGCGACGGCCTGGCCAAGCGCGAGGTCATGGTGCCGATGGTGGACAATGCCACGGCGTCAGAGGTCACGACATTGGACAGCGAGCGGGCCCTGGCCGAGGGGCGGCTGAAGGCCTCGAGGGCTGAGGAGGGCCGCTTTATCCGGCTGTACGGGCAGGGCGTCCTCGATGATGTGCGGCTTGCTGCGGAGATGGCCCGCTGCCGGCGTGAAATCGGCGAGGCTCAGGCGGAACTGGACAGGCTCAAGGCGCTGGCCGAGTCTCAGGCCACGGGCGCCCGGTGGCGCGAGGTCGTCATGGAGCGCCTGGAAAAGCTCGGTGAGCTCCTGCCCGGGGCCGACACCATGACCCGGCGTGTGGTGCTGGAGGCTCTCGACATAACGGTCACGGTTTCGGGGCGGAACCTTGAGCCGGAGGTGTCGGGGCGGGTCGTGGTTGACCGGGAGCAGACATCGCGTCCATGTCGATGGACCGCAGAACAGCGCGGCTCTAGTCTACACCAACCCCCACAGGTGAACGCACAGCACCCACCAGCCAACCATGCAGAACCAGGGCACGAACAGCACGAGCAGGGGATGGCTGCGCACCCAGCGTCTAAGAACGTTTCGCCAGTCGTACCGGCCGGTATCTCGCCGCGCGCGCCGGGCTAGAGTCGCCCAGTAGAAGGCCAGCACGGCCACGCTGACCACCACCGGGGCGGCGATCCACCACACCGGGTATGATTGGGCACACTCCCGTAGATACCACGTCCAGGGATGCGGCAGGCCCATGATGTTGTGCCAGAGGGCGTAGTACCAGGGGCCGGCGAAGAACCACACAGCCAGGGCGATGACGGCCGCGGCACCGGCCAGGGCGATTGCCAGGATGCGCCACTTCTTACTCACGCTGTACCTTCCCTCGAATGGGCCGGTGCAGACTGGCCATTCTTGCCCCATCCGTCAATTTCCCGGTGAGTCTCTTCGTCTCGGCCGCGGCTGCCTTCAACCGCTGAGTGAGCTGCCAGACTTCTCTGACAAGCTCGGCTGTGTTCTCTGTCACTTTGCCGCCTCAGTAGGCCCGGACTTCCTGAACCAGAACTGGTACATCAAGGTGAAGACGACGACGAAGGCGCTCGTCACCTGTCCCACGATCTGCCCGATCCCCACGCCGACGAACAGCGACACGGTGGGGTCAATGGACTTCAAGAGGTCCAAGCCGAACCGGTCGAGCAGAATCAACGGCGTGGCAAACAGGACGGCCACCCATGCCGCCGCCATGCCGACCGTCACCAAGAAAACCGGCCAACGGTAGTCTTTGAATGTCATGGCAGCACCGCCTTTTCAACTTCGGTAATGCGTGTCCCGTAGTCACGGAGAGTATCGTCATGTTCGTCCAGCCGCTTCTCGTTGCGCTTGAAACGCAACTCAGTCGCCTTGTCCTCCAGCCCGTGTAGCTTCCCGGCGGTCTCCTGGCATTTCGCCACAGCCTTCTCAATCAACTTCGGCAGCGACAGCACGTTCCATAGTTGCACGCCCAGAATGGAAAAGAACAGACCTACCACGATGCCCAGTAACCAGGCAAACTCAGGATGCTCTAGCATTTTGCCTCTCCTTTGAGGTGCCGGAAGTACCATATCAGTAGTTCGAGGCCCAGAATGACAGTGCCGGCGCACATTGCCAGGCTTCCGATCACGATTGCCTTATTGCCTTCCACCCACGCCACCGAGTCGTACCAGAGCAGCATCGACGCCGAGACACCAATCCACCCGGCGCAGGCGATGAGCAGGCCGAAGGCGAACAGACTTGCGCAGCGATGTTTCATACTAGTGCAACTCCCACTCGTACCACGAAACGAGCGTGATCGAGCCGGCGCCCACAACGCTCCCCGTCGAGTCGAACTTGTAGTAATAGCCATTGGGCACCATTATCGAGAGCGCTGCAATGCCATTGGTGGTGGCATCGGCCTGAGAGTTTTGAATCGCCACGGTCGTGGCCGGAGGCGAAGCCACTCCGAGGTAGGCATTCAGGCGCGCGAAGTTCGCGGCAATGTTCGACACCATGATGGTGACGGAGATGAACATCATCTTCCCGCTGGTATTCTGATAATTTGTCCCGAGAGCCCGCCCCCCGGGAGATGAGTAGGCCAGGGTATTGAGTTTGTCAGTTTCGCCCTTCAGGTAGAGCTCGTTATCCCTGACGTGGGTATTGAGCATCGCCGCCGTGACAATCTCGCCAGTAGCCCATGTGCGCGGTGCTGTCCAAGCCATCTCAGCGCTCCTTTACCACGACAACCGTGTGCCGGTGTCGAGTTGATCGGTATCCAGAAGCCAATAGGTGAAGATTTCGGCGGGCGTCAGTTGCCATTTCGTCGTCCAGATGCCATCGCGCATGTCGCAGTCGTGGGACACGCCTTCGATGTAGTAATCCGCATCAATGCCCGCCGGCGAGAGTCTGACCGTGATGCGGTCGCTGATCTCATAACTCAACACCTTTGTCCAGTAGTCGCCCGCGTTGGTGGCAGGCAGTATCGTCAACTCCTTGACTCGCTGGAAGGGGTCCTTGTAGCGCGAGAGCAGGTAGTTGGCCTGATCGAGTGCCTCTGAGTCGGTGGGGAACAGCAGGCCGGTCCGGGAGAGGCTGCGCTGGCCGTAGGCGGTGACGCTGGCCGCATCGCTGCCGACTTGCTCCGCGCCGCCCTCGGCCGTGCATCTGACATCGTTGTAGAGGAAGGACTCATCGAAGGAGAACTCGGCCTTCTGGTAGCGGCATTCACCCACGCCATCACCCCAGGTGGACTTCGAAATAAGCCGCGCCCCGGTGAGCCGGTGCTCGCGGTTCTGAAAGATGACATAACCATTCCCCGCCATGAAGAGCCGCCCCATTTCCGTGTCCTGAACTGAGAAGAGATGGCTCATGGCGTTCGCGTTGGCTAGCGCCCCGGAGGCGAGGAGGGTTGTCTTCCCGGTGCCGATGGTCCGCTCCGTGGCATTCCAGCCAAGGTCGTCAAGGACATTCTCTACGCGGACGCTGGACAATTCCTGAGCATAACCGCCACCATCATTCAAAAGCCGGCGGGAGAGACACTTGACGATGCAGGCACAGTCAATCTCCATGTAGGCGCCCTTGCCGCCCAGGGACTCCCAGCCGGGACGGAATGCCTCAATGAAGCCGGTGTAGATGTCCCATGTGCCGGCAATCAGGTCTGTCGCCCTGATATTCACGCGCTTCATGGGCAGCAGGTACCCATAATGAGGGCCGGAGGCATTGGCAGGCCAGTAAGCGCCTGATGTGTTCTTGAGCTTGATCGTGGCCGTGGCCGCTTCAAGCCGGTCGAGTTCGTGGAAGCGCCCCCGGGCAATGTGGATAGCCTCGACATCCTTGGAGACATCCGTCCACGCCGGGCTATCACTGAACGGGTCAGTAGTCAGCGCGATCCTGACGGTGACGGCCGGTATGAACGTAATCGGCATCAGGCGATCCCTGTGTTCACGTTCCGGCGCATATCAGCCAGGAGATTCTGGCGCACCACGTTGGTGAGGTCGCGCTCGCTGACAACCGAGCCCTGGATGTTGTTAGTGATGATGATGACCGGAGGAGGTGGCGCGGGCGGTGGCGCAACCGGCGGCGTGATAACCGGCGACCTCGGGATATTGCCCCACTCCGGGAGCTTCGGCATTTCCAAACTGGCGCCGGTGAAGCCGCTGGTGAGCGCCTGCCAGAGATACGAGCCGAGAGCCTTGAGGACTCCCCACAACCACCCGGCCGCCGACTTGATGCCTTCCCATAGATTGAGGATGAAGTTCAGGCCCGCCTCAAAGGCGCCCTCACCCCAGGCCCAGACGGTATCCCAGGCCAGTTGGACATAGTAGGGAATGGCCTCGGTGAACAGCCACTTGAGCCAGGCGCCGGCGAACACGGCATAGGCCGCTACAATGGTCTTCCCGGCCTCGAAGAGCGCCCACAGATAGTTCCAAGTATTGGCGAGGTCCTTGGTGATGCTGTCCCAGTACATGATTGCCGGGATCACCATCATGAGAATGCCAATCACCAGCATGGCAATAAGGCCCGCAGCCGCCAGGCTCGTGACGCCCAAGGCGGCGGCCACCCACCCGACGGCTGTACTGACTAGCGACCACCCTTTGGCCAGGGTGGGCAGAGCCACCAACATGGGGCCGACGATGCTCATGATGACCCCGAGGGGAATGGCGATTCCGGCCAATGTGTTTGCCAGTTCCGGATTGTCCTCTGTCCATTTGATGATTTTGCCAATGACCTTGGCCATGGCATCAGCGAACGGCGTGAGGTAGGGGATCACCAGCCGGGCCAGCGCCGTCGTCAGCCCTAGAAGGCTGCCCTTGAGTTGGTCAATACTGTAGTCCATCTGGATGGCGGACTTCATGGCCTTCTCATCCATGACAAGGCCCAGCCGCTCCGCCTCGGCCTGCATCTTGGCCATGCCGTCCGCGCCCAGGTCGAGGATCGGCAGAATCTCAGTCCCGGAGCGTCCGAAGACGCGCTGGGCCATCGCCGATCGCTTCAGTGGGTCTTCGATACCTGCTACTGCCCGGGAAAGGACATTGAACGCTTCTTCTGGCGACTTCCCGGCCAGATCGTCCATTGATAGCCCGAGTCCGCGCAGCGCCTTCGAGGCTTCCCCGGAGTTGGTACCTGCCTCAGTGACAAAGGCCGCCATGCCCCGGAATGCTGTAGCCACGGCGTCGGTCGAGATCCCGACTTGCTGCGCCATGTAACGATAGATTGAAAGGGCCTCGGTGCTCATGCCGGTCTTGGAGCGCAGGCGCTCCAGTTCCTCGCCGAGGTTCGCATAGTCCGTCGCCATCTTGATTGCCGAGCCAGTAATCATGGCTCCGGCCGCGGTCATGGCCAAGCCAATCTGTCTTACGTCGATGCCAGCCTTCTTGAGCTGCGAAAGGGTGCCCTGGATGCCCTTAGTGGCCTCATCCCTCAGCTTCATAAGGATAGTTAGTTCGGCCATGGGTCACCTGCCATTCTTGGCTCGCTCGACCTCAATGTCATGCTCGGCCCGTTCCTCGGTGGCCATGAAGAGATACAGCTCGTCCAGGAAGTTCGCCGGGTGGCGGTCGTACTCCCATTTCGTCCAGTGCATCGTCCTCATGATCTTGTACCGCCGCCACCGCTCCGCATCTTCCAGTGGCAATTGCTCCTCGGCGTCCAACTCCTGCGGATTCGCCCCCACCATCAGCCGGTACAGGGGCGCATGGACGCCGTTCAGGAGTTTTTTCGGACATACGCCTCGGCTTCTTTGCTGAGAGCATCGATCTTCTCCAGAGTCGGTTCGCGATAGCAGCCGCGCAGACGGCTCACGGAGTCACGGTTGACCGGCACCGGCTTCCCCGCATCGTTCTTGAAGGACCACGCCACAATGCCGCGTTCCAATAGGGCGATGCGCCCCATGGTCAGACTCACCCTGACGTCCTTGACCGTCTGACCACCCTTCTCCACATCCACCGTCTCGGCGCTCGCCATTTGTTGCAGCATGTAGTCGCGGTCGAGCTGGGTGAACTCGAGCTTGAGGTCTACCCACTCGCCGTCGCCGAACGTCAGGCGCTCGACCTCGCCGTCCTCGATAAAGAACTTGCTCATACCTCTCCTTCTCTCTCCCGCTATGCGCTGGCAATCTCCAGCCCGTGAATTCCCTGGAACTCGTAGGCGTAGGTAACAAGGCCGCTGATGTCCACCTTGGGGTTGAGTTTGGTGATGATGGCGCTACCCCGGAATTGCTGGGTAGCCGTCGCCGACTCACGCAGCTCGAGGCCAATCACCGTGCCTATAGTCAACGGCGCGCCATCTTTGAACCCTTCGAAGCTGCCCTTCCAGCCGGTCAGTGTGGGGGCAAAGCTGCGCACGCCACTGGAGTCAAAGGCCGTAGTCTCCAGCACTTCGACTTCCTGGTCGAGCGTCCACGACTTGATGCCGGCAATGGTCTTCGCTGCCTCGATAGCGTCACAGCGGAACGTCATATCCGCCAGGTCCGTGATCTGTTTGATGCCGGCCGAGATGATGGCCGTATCGCTACCGGGGTTTGCCAGCGCCAGTTTGCAGAATTTCCAGACATCGGCCGTCAGTGCCGGCAGATCCAAAGACTCCAAGGGCGAAGCGCAAGCGCTGGTATCGTCCAGGAGCAACTGGCAATCTCCGGCACTTTGGTTGACCGAGGACTTGACCCACAAAAGGATTGCCACGTACGCGGCCAGGTTGATTGCCGCGAAGTCGATGGTATGCAGCAGCGTCGTCCCCCCGATGGTCGTCGTGACCACCTTCGCCGCTCCCGATCCCACTTTGTAATCAGTTGTGTCGAGTGTTGACACGCGGCCCGCGCCAGCAGTAGTCCACGCCGCGTCGCAGGCATGGACCGTCTGTAAACCAAGGTGGACAGCCCCGGCTTTACCCGAAAGCCTTGCCATGTGGTGCCTCCTTTATGCCGTCGCTATGGTGAGCGCGCCGGTGCCCTGGAACTCATACGAGTAGGCCACCAGGCCGGCGATGTCGGTCTTGACGCCCAGCTTGGTGATGATGGCCTGGCCTGTGAACTTCTGGGTGGCTGTCTGGGATTCCTTGAGTACCAGCGCGACCTCGGTCCCGATGGTGAGCGGGGCTCCATCCTTATAGCCCTCAAACGAACCCTTCCAGCCGGAGAGCCCGGGGGAGTAGCCCTTGAGCCCGGAACTGTCGAAGCCGGTCCCTTCAAGCGCCTCGACCTCCTGGTCAAGCGTCCAGGATTTGATACCCGCGATGGTGCCGCCGGCCTGTGTGACCTCGCCTGTTTTGCCCGAGAGTCTCGCCATAACGACCTCCTAGGTGCTCACTTGCACATCGAATTTGACGCCCATGAATGTCTGCGTGGGATTCTCCCCGTACTGAATGCCGCCGTAATCGTGGTAACCGGTGACCACGATGGCGTCAGCGTTGCTCCCGAGAGACGCGCCCTCGATGGCCGCCCTGATGGCGCTGGCGGTCTCGTCAATAAGTAAATCCAGCGCCGTCTGCTGCTGGGTAAAGCCGGGCCCGATTGTCAGGAGGACCACGACCTCAAACTCGTGAGTCATGGACCCGGCGAAATCATCATGGAAGTTTCCGGACTTCGGGACGATATAGGCGCACGGCGGCTCGCCAATGCTCTCCGGTGGGTAGGTATAGATGCGCTTCAGGAATGTGACCGATGTCAGCGCGGAGGCAATGGCCGACCTGATACCAGCAATACTCATCGCCGCTCAAACTCCTGCTCAATGGCGCGCTCGGCTTTCCTCTCATTCCGCTCTATGTCGCCGTCCGAGTCCTTAAGCGCCCGCCACACGAAGAAGCGGCCCTTGATGCCCTTGGTGATCATCTTGAGCCATGCCCCAACACCGGAGACTCCCTTGCGCTCGCCCCAGGCAATGAACGGCTGCCGCGGGGCCATGTGCGCTGCCACACCGTACTCCAGAAGGTGACTATGTGGCGCGCGGCTTACCACCTTGCCCCATAGCGGCACCTGCCGCGAGTCAATGCTGCTGGAGATGCGGCTCTTGAGGGTGCCGAGGTCATTAGGGGCATTCTTCAGCACGCGCCCCAGTAGCAGGTCCGTGCTCTCCTTGAAAAACTGGCGCACCGGGCCCGCCACGAGCTCCGGCTGGAGCTTGCGCTCCAATCTTTCCAATCCCTGCAACTCGACGGACATCCTCATTTGCGCGCGCCCTTCGGCAGCACCAGGTCCGCCAGCATCATCTTCAGGTCGGGATCGAGGCCGCGGAAGACCTCGTAGCTGCCCATCTCTGGAGCAGTCACGACCTGAGCAAAGAATGTGTCCTTGCGTTTCCAAAGTCGCCCGGCTTGAACGAGACACGCCTCGCGCACCGGCTCCGGATACAGGTAGATGTAGATGACATCGGCCGCAATATGGGCCGCCGCCGCCGTGCCGTTCTTCCCCCGCTCGAACGTCAGCGTGTCGGAGCTGACCCCGGTGACGTACAACTGCTCTGCCCCGATGTGGATGGTATCCCCGACCGAGAACAGTGCGCCTTTGCCTGTTGCCAGGGCGTGAGTCGTGGCGCTGTCCGTGATGCCACCGGTGTTGACTACGGCGCCGCTGGCAGCGTACGGCGTGGCCGACTGCCCGTCGCCGTAGCCCCAGATGCCCGTGATCTTCATTGTTTTGACGCCCCGAGTGATGGCTGAGTAGTCACTCTGCGAGTGCATCTGAAGACGCCATTTCGGGTACTCGTTGTATGGCTGGAGCATGTAGTCAGGCGTGGTTGTGTCCAACTCGACTTCCCAGGTCAGGCCGTCCTGGTCGTCGTCCATTTCCACTTTGGTGATGGAGAGGATGTCGGGGACCACCAGATTGTCAGCGCCGTCGCCGTCGAAATAGCGGATCTCGCTCTTCGTGTGGAAGTGGCGATTGCAGTAGCGGTCGATGATCCGGCTCACCGCCTCGATAAGCAGCTTCATTTGGGTATCATCGGTCGTACTGGTGACGCTGACCCGCGCCTTGAAATTGGTCAGGTTTACGTAAGCGTTAGCCATGGGCAACTCCCCGCCTGGCATTTCGGCGGACCCGGCATACCTGGTATGTCAGCATGGTGTTCTCAGGCGCTTCAATCACAGCGGATTCAACCGGCATCACTTTGCGCCTCACTTTGCGGACCCGTTTCGACTTCAATTACGGATAAGCCTGAACCATGTTCGGCCACATCGGAACTATGAAGCTGTCAGGCGTCCCGGGGTCCCCGAATATCCATCCGGACACCGACCCCGCTGCGATGTAGCTGTGCGATCCGGCGTACCAGGTATTCGCCGGGCTCGCCGTCGAGTAGCTGAGTGCCAGGTAGTCGAGAACGACTTGACCCCCGCCGGCCTTCGTGAGCGTCCACCCCGCCGCGCCGGTGCCCGTGAGCGTGACAACCGTGGTGCCACTCGCGGCGCAGATGAAGTTCGTCACCGTCTGTGTCGTGCCGTCCGTGAAGGCGACCGTCTTGGCCGCTACACTCCGGTCAATGGTGAGCGTGTTGAACGTATTGCTCCCGCTGATAGTCAAAGCATAGTTGCCTGCACCAGCGATGGTGACGTTGTTGTAGGTGAGGCCGCCACCAATAAGGTTTTGAGCGTTTGCGGTTGAATTGGTTATGACTATTGTGGAAGTACCAGCATTGAGGGTATTAGTACCAGTTCCAGCCACATTCCATTTATTTGCACCTGCCCCTGTATTGTTGAGCGTTATCGTGCTAGTCCCAAGGTTCATCACGGCAGTAGCCCCCGTGACGGAATTGAAACGCATATACCCACCAGTCAAATCGAAATTCGCGGTGGTGAGCGTGCCAGCCACAACGCTGAGGTTTATGTTGGAGCCATACGTTAATGCGCTACCCAATGTTACAGTTCCACCAGGAGCCACTAGTTCTAACCCGCTGATGGCATTGGCATTAGTTGTTAATGCGTAATCCCCACGCCCACGCATATAATTGGTTTTATTAGCGTGTGTATAAGTCATGCCAGTCACTAGCGTAAGGGCCCCGTAGTTGCTAACACCCACGCTCAAAGTAGCCGTCGGCGTCCCCGTAAACGTGATGGACTTGCCAGCCCTTGGCATATCCATCGTCACGCTATGAGAGCAAGAAACATCATCCTGTGGTAGTGGCACTCTACCCGCACCCCAGATAGCACCCGACCAGTTGCCAGCACCCGCAGAGGTCTGCGCTGCACTCGCGGGGAACGCTGCATCCCCAAGAGCCTTGAAAGCATTGCCGCCACAGTTCCCGATGTCAGTCTGCGCCGACAAATCCCAAGTAGCTGCACCTGCTCCTGTGATGTCCATGAAGTCAGTATTGGTGCAGGCTATGACTGCCGCGTTGATGGTGGCAGCGGTTCCTAGCGTCGAGCTTTGGACGAGAAGCTGCGTTGCCCTTGCTCCGCCATCAGTCGTGAAGGTGTCTGAGACTGTAACCGTTGTGCCTGATGTGAATGTGACAGCATTGGCAGTTGTGTGGCTGGCAGGATGGAGAGTCATATTAGCGCAGGTGAAAGCTCCACTGACTGTATGCGTCGAGCCCGCTAGTGTGAAACTAGCCCCATCCCAGTCGAGAGGGCCGAGCGCGAGCGTCCCAGTACCAGAGATAGTAAACGCCGCCGTGTTTGCATTGATGGTCGTACTGATTGCCGTGGCATTTGCCGAATTTACTCCAGTACAGGTGATGACAGACGTTCCGAGATTCAGGGTTTTGGAGACAGCCCAGTCGGGGCTAAATACCCCACACGAGATGGCGAAATTGCCTGTCGTGAATGTCCCATGCTGCGGAGATACACTGCCAGTTGTAGTCAGAGCATCTCCAAGAGTCAGAGTGCCGGTAAACGTGCCTCCAGCACTTAGTTCGATACTACAGGTGAGGGCAAGCCCGTTGGTAGTTAGAGTTGCTGCCCCTGCACCGCTTACCCAGGCCAAGTTGCCGGTAGCCGAGTGAGTCATAGCCGCGATGAAAGTCACTGAGCCACCAGCTACACTGATTATGTTGGTTCCCGCGAAGGTCGGAGCGTTAGTTGCCCCCGTCCAGTCCATAGAGAGGCAGTTGAAGGTCGCATCTACGGTCACGACTTGACTAGCCGCCGTGAACGAGTTTGCATCAAAGACTACACCTTCAGCACTAGTTGGAACTGATGCGCCACTAACACCGCCACTAGTAGCAGACCAAGAGTTGACTGTATTAGTGTTGCCGCCAGTACCAAGCGTGAGGTTGAGAGTGGCAGTACCTGTCCCTGCCGCAGTTATCACATTTGCCCCTGCTACCAGAGCCTTGGGGGAGTCAGTGATAGTGGAGGTGCCACTTGTGATGGTGCCAGTACAGCCAGCGGCAAGGGTGATGGTGAAAGTGCCACCGCCACCAGCGTCAGTCAAGTTCAAGGTAGTGTTCCCCGAAGCAGCTACCCTGCCTGCTTCCGCGCAGGTAATGACTGCGCCATTAGTGATGAACGCCTGCCCTACGACACAGTATCTACTAGCCATTCATCGCCACCCTTACCTCATGACCCTTGTCACAGGTGAAATTGATCGCTTTTGCTATGAGCCCCTGAATGAGGGGATTCCCGTTGCGAAGTACCTTGACGGTCCCATCATCCATGTGAAAGACATCACATACCCGAATATGACAGACTGAGCAAAAGTGATGATCCACGTTGACCACCTTTCGCTCGACCGTGGTGTCCCGTACCGCCGGTTCGACTGCCGTCTCCGGGGTGCTTGGATTGGAGACTGGCATCTCCACCTTCAACTCTGCACCCCAATCACGGTCCGCCAGCTTCTGGCCGAACCACACGCCCTCCCCATCCTGCACCGTGGCCAAGAGCGCTAGGGCGTTCTTCTCCGTCAGGGCTGTGACTTCCTTTGGCAGCACGTCCGAGGTATGAGCAAGGCCGTAGCCAGCTCCCTCATTATAGAGGTCAACGACCACGTTGCGCGGGCATTTCGGCATGGTCCCGAACCAGCCGGGTGAATACCGCAAGCCCTTTGGAATCTCAAATCGAAAGTAGTTCATCTGTCACGCTCCTTACGTGAGGTACACGTACGTGACGCCATCGCCATTCACGGTAACATCGAGATAGACGTCGGCGAGATTGTCAAGTGGAAAACCGAGGGACTCCCCGGCGTTCAGCGGTTTGCCCCGTCTGGTACCGAGCGCGGCCACTACCGTCGAGCCTCCGACCACCACCACGCCAGTGTTGTCAGTCTCGGCGGTTATGACCACGAACTTTGCCGAGGTAGACGCTGCCAAGGTCTCCCTGGTGCCGGCGGTCGCAACAACCTTCCGGTTGTCTGCAATCGCGCTGACATTGTGGCCGACCTGCCCAATGGTAAACACCGTCCAGTTTGCCCCGCCATCAGATGTGATGTAGGCAACCCCGGTATCCGTCTCCAGGAATGTCGAACCGTTCGGCACGCTGGTCGGCTTGGAGTCACCAGACAGGCCGGTGAACCTCTTGATCGAACCTGAAACCAAAACAACTGTCATTCTTCACCTCCGGCCTCTGGCCGTGGCGGGGAAGGAGCAAGCCCGCCACGGCCTTCAGCTCGGTCATTGCTCTCTAGGTGTCTACCGCCGGCAGGTCGATCCTGCCCTGCGCCCCGGCTGCGTTGGTGACCTTGATGGTGCAGTAGTTCATCGCGGCGCCGACCACCGTCACGTCGTTTTTACCCGACATGGCGTTGATGTCGTGCATGAAGCCGGTCGTGTCCGACTTGACTGAAATGAGGAGTCCGGCGGTTGTGTCCACGTTGATGAGCACGCCCGGGCCGAAGTCCATGAAAAGGCTTGCGGCGGTGAGAGCGTCTATCGCAGCGCCCGAGAAGTCGCCGAAGATGCGGAAGTTCCGCACGTACGAGTAGTTGCTGGCCCCGGCGAATACGATGGCGCTCGTCTCGCTGCCAGTGATGACGCCGTACCAGTCGAACCCGTCAATGCCGACATCGTGACAGGCGGCTGCGATCGAGACACCAATCAGGAATTCCTTATTGGCGGCGGCTTCCTCCCATCGGGTGTTGATGAGCCTGAAGCCATCGGCATCGGCCCCCACGGTGAGGGCGGTAACGATCTCGGCAAAGTTCGAATAGAACTGGATGTTTTCGATGCGCACATTGGCCGCCGTGACCGATACTGTGCCGTCGGCAGCCGTGAAGGTCAGCTTTGGCCGGAGCGCGCCGCTGCCGAGGCCGATGATGCTGACGCCGATGACGTCCACCACGAGCGAGGTCGCGCCGGATATGCTCTCGGCGTGCCCGGGCATGACGTAGATGATGTCATTCTGGCTGGCGGTGCATAGACCGACAGCGTAGTCAATGGTGGCGACGGGCTTGTCAGGGGTGTAGCCATATCCCGCCGCATCCGAGCCAGTCCCGCTATGGACGTAGACTCTATCGCCGGTGCTCCGGCTTTGGTCCTCGATTGCGAAAACGCCGCCGCGCTGCTTGCGGCTGAATAGGGCCGTCTTTGCTCCAGTCATTTCAGGGTTCCTCCTATTGAGTTACCTTTGTATTCCGGGTGATTAGAGGCTCACCCGGTGAAGCCTGCCAGAACTAGGTGAGCGCTCCGTCGTTGGTCGCCTGCGGGTAGCGGGGCTTGAGAAGGGCTACCACGCCGATGACCGCATCGGCAGAGCCGGGATCGGTGAACGTGAGGCCGAGATACGGCTTGTCCGCCGTCATTTCGACCGCATCAACATCCACCACCACCACCATGCCGTCGTAGGTATTGGCCAGCGTCAGGCCGGTCGAAGCGCAGGCGGTAGCATCCCCCATGGTATCGGTGCCAGCCGCCGCCGAAAGGCGGTACTTGAACGCGATTGCGGTAGCGCTGGACCCGGCGGTTGCGGCGCTGCAGGTGACGGTCATCACGAAATCGTCAGTCTCCATCGCGCCGAGAAGAACGAGGAACTGGGCATTCTCGTATTTCTTCATGGCCACGTGAGGCGTCACGAAGGTCGCCGTCTTCTGGACGGGTGCCGTGATGGGTACTATGTGTCGAACCATTCCGAGGTCTTTCATTATCTCAATTGCCTCCGATCATTCGTTGCCTTGTTACTACCGGGCCGCCAGTGTGACGAAGGGGCTGACGTAGAAGTTGGAGTCCGTTCGCTTGTAGGGCGTGATCTTGGACTTGGCCATCGGCTGGCCATTGACGCGGTAGATGAAGCGGAAGGTGCTCTCATCCGTCAGGAACATCACGTGGATCGACTCGGCGGTCTGGATGTCGCCCTTGTCGATGAGGAGGTACTGGGAAAGGTCGGCCAGAACGATGTCACCGACATCGCCCGCGCCGGAAGCAACCTCAACCGGGATGGCCGGGGCGCCCTTGATGGTGCCGAAACCGCCGGCAACTGTGGGCGGGGCGAAAAGCCGCATCTCCACGCCGCCGGTGCCGATTGCCAGGGTGAGGGTTTCGAGCTGGTCCTCGAGTTCCTGATTGTAGAGCCACGCCAGGTTGCGCCCCTTGCGGCACTTCCACATCTTGAGGATGTTCTCAGTGACGATCGTGTCGGCCGCCTGGCCGGTTTCCTTGGCAATGGTGACCAAGGCGGGGCTGGAAAGAATGCCAAGGCACTTGCCGGCACCGTCGCCACGGAAGATCTCATCCGAGAGTTTGAAGCCGAATTCCTCGGTGAAGCCCTGCGAGATGATGGCGCCGAGCTGCGTGGCGTCCTGAAGGTTCTCGTCGGTCGCGTAGCACAGGCCCATCATCTTCTCGAGCTTCATTTCGAGCTTGGCGAACTTCGGCTTGCTGGCGGTGGTGGCAATGGCTTCGGCAACGCGGTAGACCTGGATGCCGCCCCAACGTGAGCCGGTGGCGCGGGAAGTTTCGTCGATGACGTTCATACTGAAGGAATTGGACGGGCCGCTGATGGGGATACGGCGGCAGCGGCGCGGGATCTCGTTGGTGTCGTAGGTGTTCTTGAGGAGCTCCGCCGTGAAGTCCTGCTGCACAAGGAAACCGCCCTCCGACGGCGTGCCCTCGTTCAGGCCGGACGGCCCGGTGCGGACCTCGGTGAGACGCTTGTCAAGGCCGCGGTCGGTGTAGAAGTCCTTGACGGCCAGGAGTTGCTCGCCCAGGGAGCGGAAGGGTTTGGGAGCGGTCGCGGCGCCATCACCAGGGGTCGCCGACGGCACCCTGGTCTGTTCGACCTTGCGGGCCTCTTCGGCAATCTCGGGGTGAAGGGCAATGTGGCGCTCCTCATCGCGCTTGACGGCCTGGATGTCGGCTATGATCTTGTCGGCCGCCTTCTCCTCGTCGGGAGTCAGGGCGCGCTTCTCGGCTGCCGCCTTGTCGATCACGGCATCTGCCTGTTCCCGGAGCGCAGTCTTCTTTCTGCGCAGTTCCAAAAGTCTCTGCATGTTCAAACCTCCAAATTCAATTAAGCTACCGCCAACTCCAGCCGGCGCCGCAACTGGGCCAGGCGTGCAACATGCCCATCATCGTGAGCACCCTGCGCGTCCGGTTGTTTCGGCTCAGTAGGGAGATGGCTTTGCAGGACGGTTATGGCCGCCCTTATCGTGTCGTGGTCCGAGCCGGTCAAAGCCAGACCACGTTGCGCGCGAATGAGAATGCCGGCCAAGTTTTCATAGCTCAACCCGACCGCTGTGAAGGCGCTGCGGACGTTCACGTCCGTTTGAGGATAGGCCGGGAATGTCACCGGCGAGACATCGAACAGCTCCACCTCAAGTAGAGTCCGTACGCTATTCTTGCCCTCCTGGTTCTCCCAGGCGTCCTTGATGCACCGGAACCCGAAGGACATTTGGTCGATGTCCCCGCGGGCGATGCTCTCCTGTAGGTCCCGAGCGAAGCCGGTATCCGGCGGATCTATGGAGATTGCCAGACCTGTCTGGTCCTCCTTCAATTTCAGCGTGCCGCTCTTGGTTCTGCCGAGAACGTAATCCGGGTTATGGTTGAAGAGGGCGCGCACATCGCCATTCCGGATGGTCTTCTTGAAAGCTCCAGGGGCGATCTTCTCTTTGAAGCCGCCAAGGTCGAGCGATAGAGTGTCGAAGATGGCAGCATGCCCCGTAATCTTCGGCGCCTTGTCGTCGCCTGAGATACGCAACTCTGAGATTGGAAAGTCCCTGCGTTCCATTTCCATTTTCGCCCTCCTAGGCCGGCTCAATCACACACTGGCAACCGGCGTGAATCGGCGGGTGTCTCTTCGGCCCCCAGCTCTTCATTTGCTTGCCATCCGGGCCCTCAATCGCACTTCCGGCCGTTACGAAATCCTGCTCAATGCCGACGACCGTACCATCCAGTTCTGAGCAGAATGGGCAGGTATCGCTTCCGGTATTGCGCCAGATCAATTTAGTGATGCCAGCAGCCGCGAAAACGAACTTCGCCACGGCGTTCGCGACCTGAGTAGTCTCATTCCTCGCCACCTTGTCCGGCCGCGTCTGTTCCCATTCGTCGAGGCGGTCATCTACAGCCACCAGCGGGTCAGCTTCTGCGGCTAGTGCCTTGAGTTGGCCCTGAGAAGATTCGGCGTACCGGGCGGCAAAGGCCTGCGCGTACTTTCGATGGAAATCGTCCAGGCCATCAGCCTTTGCTTTGGATTTCACTTCGTCGGCGGCCACTGGCTCAACGGCGTCGCCGAGCCCCTTGACCGCGGGCAGGATTTGCCGGGAGATGTACTCCGGGAAGTCTCGGTAGAAATCCGCGAGCCACTGATTCCATGAGTCCAGCGATCTCTCTTCGAGGTGCTTCTTGGCTGCCCGGGCGACGTTCTGCCGTTCGCGTTCCAATATCCGGCCGGCAGCATCTCTGAAAATCGGCAGGAATGACGTGGCGATACGCTGACGCTCGTACATCTTCCGCTTGCCGCCTCGCGCTTCACCCTCAGTATGCGGGGCCGCCTGTGGGTCAGCGGCAGGCGTAGTATCTTTCTGACCGAGTTCGCTCGTCGGGACCATGTTCAGTGGCACGAGATAGATGTCGCCCTCTTCGCCAGGAAGCGGATTCATGTTCTCCAGCTCCCTGATGTCGTTTGCGGAAAGCCACCCATTCTGGCGACCGATGGCGTAGGCGTTGTAGCGCGCCTGCACATCGCCGCGCAGGAGCCCCTGGACGACGAATTCGGCCAGATAGTCCTTGCGCTCTTCCGGCCCCAACAGCTTGGTGCTGATGTACTGTTCCCAGCGCACCAGCCACGGCCGGGCACTGTAGACAACATACTCGATGCCCTGGTGCTCGATGTTCGAAAATGTCGCCTGCTCCAGGTCGGCAATCATGTGAGGCGGGACATGGAACCAGCGGGCGATCTCCCGGACCTGAAACTTCCGCGTCTCCAGGAACTGGGCATCTTCCGGAGGAATCCCCACCTGCTGGTATTTCATTCCCTCTTCGAGAATGGCCAGGCGCAGGGCATTGGTGAGCCCCTGGTGTTCGGAGTTGAAGCTCTTTCTCAAGTTCTCGTGCGCCTGCGGGCTGAGTTTGCCAGGGTGCTCGAGGATCCCGCCCACCTTGGCGCCATTGCCAAAGAACCTCGCCCCGAATTCCTCAGTGGCGAGCGCCAAGCCGACCGTTTCACGCGCGAGCGCGATTGGCGAGTAGCCGACCAAGCCATCGAAGCCGAAACCGGGAATATGAAACACCTGATAGGCTGGGAGTATGGTTGTCTGATTATTCGGCAGTTTGTAGTAGTAGCGGATTTGCCCATTGCTCTCGCGCTTCACGGCCATGCGGTCGGGGCGCAACGGCCAGAGCGACTTGATGGTCCCGGCCACTAGATCGTACTCAATCTCAGCATAGGCATTGCCCCATGTGCAAAGGTGCCCCTGCAGCGCCTCACGGAAGGCAATGGCGGGCATTTCGGGATTCGGCTGATCGTGCAAGAGAGCATAGAGCGGATGTTCATATGCCCGTTCTTTACCCCGCGGTAGCTTGCGGTAGAGCGGTAACGGCAATGAGGCCACAGTCTCAGACAGCAGCCGAACGCACGCCCACACGGCCGAGGTCGCAAGTGCGCTTGATTCGCTGACTCGCACTCCGGTTGCCGAGGCTTTCCCGCCAATCGCATCATCCATGAAGCGGTCGAGGTCAGCCACGGTCGGGGAGCTGCGAACAGAGAAGGCCCGGCGGATACGGTCAACCACGGGCGGCATTTTCATATGGTGATCACGCCCCTTGATTCGTACACGCTCGGCCCCAGCTCGCCGGCGTGCCGCGTCGCCCGGTCCAGCGCCATAATCAGCGCCACGACGCCATCAATGCGCTGCGTCGAGCGGGCTTTGTCTGGCTTGAGGTTGCCGGCCGGGTCCTGATTAACAACGATGTTGTCCACATTCCAGCGCAGCACCGGGTTACCGCCGTGCCGAACTTTGCCGCCCAGCACCAGCGTCATCAGTTCCTTGGTCGGCGCCGACATCGAGGCGAACCCTTGCCCGAACGGGACCATGACGAAACCGGCGTCGATGAGGTCCTGCGAGAGCTTTGTCGCACCCCAACGGTCGAAGGCAACCTCGCGGATGTCGAACCGTTCCCGGGCCTCCACGAGGTACTGCATGATCGATTTGTAGTCGATGACATTACCCGGGGTCGCCGTGATGTAGCCCTGCCGCACCCACTCCGAGTACGGCACACGGTCTTTGCGCTCTTTCTCCCGCATGGTGTCGGCGGGTATCCAGAAGTGGACGAGGATGTCATGCGTGCTGTCTTCACGCGGGAAGTCAATGCCCAGGGCGGTAAGATCGGTTGTGGCCGACAAGTCAAGGCCGGCATAGCCCGGCCGGCCCTTGAGAGAATCCATGTCTACCAGACCACCACAAGCATCCCATTTGTCGAGCGGCATCCAGCGCTCGTAGGAGTTAACCCACTGATTTAGATAGAGACGGCGGAAGGTCATTTCGAAGGCGGGTGTCTCAGCGGCTTGATGCGCCAGCATCCGGATCTCGTCCAGAGCCCGGAACTCGCCCAGGGCTGGGTTGGCCGCGGCCCAGACTTTCTCGTCTTTCCAATCGGCATCATCAGGCGCGGCGTAAATGACCGGCAGGAATGTCGGGTCCTCGACAACGCCGGAGAGAACCTTGAGAGCGTAGTCGTGCATCTCCCAGCAGATGGAGTTCCGATCAACGCCGGCTGTAGTGATCACAAACATAAGCGGCTGGCGCCGGGCGCCCATGGAAGTCCTGAGAACGTCCCATAGTTCGCGGTCCGCGGCGGCGTGGAGCTCATCATAGATGACGGCGTGCGCATTGAACCCATGCTTTGAATATGCCTCAGCGGAGATTGCTCGGTAGAAGCTGGAGGTCGTGTAATTGATGATGCGCTTCTGGGATTCAATGACCTTCATGTGTCGGGATAGGGCCGGGGATTGCTTGACCATGCTGGCCGCCTCGTTGAACACCAGGCTGGCCTGATCTCGGTCAGATGCGGCGCTGTAGACCTCCGCGCCCATCTCGCCATCAGCGAATGCAAGCAGATTGGCGACACCGGCAGCGAGAGTGCTCTTCCCGTTCTTGCGTGGCAGTTCCACGTAGCAGGTCCGGTACTGGCGCATCCCGTCAGCATTGAGAGTACCGAAGAGCGGCACGATGATGTCGCGCTTCTGCCACTCCATGAGCTTCAGCCGCTGGCCGGCCCATTGCCCCTTCGTCTGCCGGAGTGCCTCAATGAAGCGGACGGCGCGCTCGGCGGCAGCCTTGTTGATCGCGCTGCGAACGGCAGTAACCATCAGTTTGACCGCCCGGTGAGTGACGCCTCAAGCTCCGCCTCGGGATCCTCGGTCGGTCTGTGACCGCCAGGTACTACCATGCGGGCCCGGGAGCTCGGCGACAATCCGAACTCGGCGATGAAGGACTTGAGAATGGCTAGATACCGTTGAGCGATTGAAACCTCGGCGCGCTGCTGTTGGTAGCCGCTTTGGGTGGTGATGAGGAGGCCGCGCTTGGTCAGGCGCGCTTCGGCCTGGGACCAGCGGGCATACGCCTGACAGTAGCCGGCGAGAGCAGCCTTGTCGATGTGAGTCAAGAGGCCCAGACGCAGCAATTCCGGGGCGATGCGCTTCCATTCCGCCTTCGCCTCGGGCATGAGCCAATGGGGGCATTCCGGCTCAACAGGCAGCGGCTGCGGCTCGTTCTCGTTGAGAGGCCGCTTGCCGGGATTGCCCTCGATCTTCTTGAGGATTGTCGGCTTAGGATGCGGCGCCATCACACCGTCTCCGATGTGGCGAGCCGGGGAGAACTACAATAATCCCCGGCTCGCCACATAGCCCAAACCCGCCTTGTAACGGGAGGGACAGCGCAGTTGTGTTGCTGCATACGGGTAGTCTGGCAGACAGGCAATGAGAGAGGCAATGTAAGAATCGTAGCTAAAGCGCCGAGTCTGCGCGTAGCTAAATAGCTATGAGTGTTGGGCAGTCTGCCGCACGATGGGCTATCCGTCATAGTCGTAGTCCTTGCAGTCCTGGCAAATCTGGAGGCAGGCGCCGGAAAGAGCTTCTGCCAGCGGCACCGGCTCGGCTAGGCGATTCCAGTCACAGCGCACAAAGCCGCCTTTTACTTTGGCGTGCCAGCAATCGTAGATCATGCGGCGTCCCCTCTTCACCTGATACCGGCGCCGCTCGGTCATCCGCTTCTGTTCTGCGGGGTCGAACAGCCCCAGGTCGCGGGTCGGTATGCAGCGCACGGGGTCCTGCATGGAGCGGCAAGGACCGAGGACGCCGCACATCCGGCCGTCACTGAAAACATGGGCCTTGTGGTGTCGGCAATCCCCGGCGCTGCAACGGTCGGCGTGGTCGCAAATCACCTGTATGTCCATAATGCCTCCTCAAACCCGGCCTGAGCCAAAGTGCGAAAACTCGCGTGGAGT
>JBAZOP010000051.1 GCA_041648665.1 bacterium
AGCTGGGAGAGCACCACGTTCGCAACGTGGGGGTCGAGGGTTCGAATCCCTTGTGCTCCACTGATTCAATCAGAATTTATGGGCCGAAACATGTCCTGCCGTTTTCTTGTCGAGGGTTCGCACGTACAAAAGCAATAATAAAGTTCCGAGCTTAGCTCGGAACAAGTAGCATTGATCGTCAGAATGAAATGACAATCCCTTGTGCTCCACTGGCCCCGCGCCTACTTTTTTCCAGTGTAGTCGAGGGGTCGTCAGCCTTTGATCTCCCCCTCGCCGAAGAGCCTTATCACGCCGAACTCGCCGTCGAACCCGGCCTCGCGGATCACCTCGCCCCTCCGCAGCCTCGATATCGCCTCGGCTAGCAGCGGCTGCCCGGTCCGCGATATATCCTCGAGCGGTACCTCCGTGAGGATGGCGATCTCCGGCCCGAGCTTCGGCACGAGCGAATCATAGACCTTGATCACAGACTTCGTGGCAGCGCCCCTGCGCATTATCTCCGAGATGATCTCCACCAGCGGAACGAGGCTGGTGACGCTGCCCGCTGTCGAAGGCAACCTCTCGCCCTCCACCCTGTCCGCAAGATCGTCCACGCGATGCATCACCCCGATCGTGAGGTCCCTTTTGCACACAGGACACAGGCCCTTGTTCGCCTTCGTCTCCTGCGGAGATAGGCGCACATCGCACTTGCGGTGCCCGTCGAGGTGGTATTTGCCCTCCTCAGGGAAAAACTCCACGGTGCCGACGTAACCCTCGCCGCATCTCAACGCATTCAGGATGGATCCGTAGTCCATGCCGCAGTCTAAGATGCACGCCTCGCGGCCGAGTTTGGCGGGCGAATGCGCGTCCGAGTTGGAGACGAGCCTGAACCTGTCGAGGGACGAGACGCGCCGGTTCATCATGGGGTCGGAGGAGAGCCCTGTCTCGACCGCAAACACATGCGAGGCGAGGTCCCCATAGCATTCGTCTATGGAATCGAAACCGGATTTGGAGCCAAGCGCAGAGAACCACGGCGTCCAGATATGCGCGGGTATCAGGAATGAATCAGGGTCGCTCCCGAGCACAATCTCCAAAAGGTTGCGGGAATCCATCCCCAGGATAGGCCTGCCGTCGGAAGAGATGTTACCTATCCTGCCCAAAGCCTGGGATATTTTTTCCGCGGCCTCAAGCGAAGGCGCACAGATAACGTGGTGGACCTTTCGCGTGAGATCGCCCTTCTTATAGATGGTCGAGATCTCCACCGAGAGGATGAACCTCGTGCCGGAGTTATCGCCGCGCAGGGTGAATAGCCCGCTCCCGTCGCCCGATAGCTTCTGCCTGATTTCCTTAAACCACGCCGGATGCGTGAAGTCGCCCGTGCCCACGACCGCGAGTCCCTTCTTGCCGGCCCACAAGGCCAGGTTTTCAAGATCGCAGTTGCGCGCGGTCGCGCGCGAGTATTTCGAGTGAACGTGGATGTCTGCGTAGAATCTCAACCGCCCCCCTGTCTGCGCCCGAGCGCTCTGCCAAGTCAATTCGCCTTGTCATATCAACAGTTAGATGTTAAAGCGCCCATCCGCTTATGTCACATTTCAGCCAAAATATCCACTTCGCCGAGATCGGATCCACCCACGCGTATGCGCTGAAGATGGGCGCCCTGTTGCCCGACCTCGCGCTCGTCACCGCTGACTTCCAGACAGACGGCCGCGGCAGATCCGGCCGCGCCTGGCAGGCCCCCCGGGGCGAGGCCATCCTCTTCTCGATGATATTGAAGCCCCGGATATCTCCCGACCAGGCAGCGCTCGTGACGCCGATCATGTCGCTGGCCATAGCCCAGGCCCTTGCCAGCAGCGGCGTCGACCCCTCGATCAGATGGCCCAACGACGTCGTGGTGAAGGGAAACAAGATCGCGGGAGTGCTGGCCCAGGCCTCGCTCGACGGCGACAGCCTGAGATTCATCGTCGCCGGTGCCGGGATAAACGTGAACCAATCCAGGGAATGGCTTTCCTCCATAGACCGGCCGGCCACGTCTCTCCTGGCTGAGACGGGCAAAATGCATGAACCCGCCATGATCATGGACACCGTGATCTCGGAATTTCTGAAGCTCTACGCCATGTTCCTGGAGACCGGGTTCGACTCAATATGGGCAAAATGGAGCGAGCGCTCGTCCATGAGGGGGAGATCGATCAGCCTTGACCTCGGCGCCAAGATCGTGAAGGGATTGGTCAGGGGATTTTCCCGGGACGGTTCCATCATCATAGAGGACGACCAGGGCGAACTGAGCTGCCATCGCTCGGGAGAGGTGATCCGCCTCGAAGAGGCGAACGAGAGGAGATTCGGATGATAACGGACGGGCTGCAGATATTGGTCATAGGCATGGGCGTGGTCTTCATCATGCTGGCGCTGCTGGTCGGGTCGGTCTCGCTGACCGCGTGGACGATAAAGGCCTTCGGCCTCGAAGGAAAGCCGCCATCAGGGGAGACTCCCTCGACGGGTCAGCCGGGCACCGGCGCGGTCGCAGCGGCGATATCCGCAGCCATCGCGAAATTCAGGGGTGAAAGGAAGGGATCATGACAGAGCATCGCAAGGTTGGAATCACGGAGGTCGTGCTGCGCGACGCGCACCAGTCGCTCCTGGCCACGCGCATGCGCACCGAGGACATGCTCACCATAGCCGAGAAGCTCGACGCTATCGGATACTGGTCTATCGAATGCTGGGGCGGCGCCACCTTTGACTCCTGCATCCGCTTCCTGCGCGAGGACCCCTGGGAGCGCATTCGTAAACTCAAGAAGGCCATGCCCAACACCCGGCTCCAGATGCTCCTGCGCGGCCAGAACCTCCTCGGCTACCGCAATTACGCCGACGACGTGGTCGACGCGTTCGTGGAGCGCGCAGCCGCGAACGGCGTGGACGTGTTCCGGATATTCGACGCGCTCAACGACGTGCGCAACCTCGAGCGCTCGATCATCGCCGTGAAGGCCGCGGGAAAGCACGCGCAGGGCACCATCTCCTACACGATCAGCCCCTTTCACACCAACGAGGGATTCATCGAACAAGGGAGACGGCTCGAAGGCATGGGCTGCGACTCGATCTGCATCAAGGACATGGCCGGGCTGCTCTCCCCTGCGGACGGCTTCAATCTGGTCGCAGGCCTCAAGGCCAACGTGCGGATACCGATATCGCTGCACAGCCACGCCACCACCGGCATGGCCACGACCACCCTCATGAAATCGATCGAGGCCGGCTGCGACATGGTCGACACCGCCATATCCTCGCTCTCTCTAGGCACCAGCCACCCTCCCACCGAAGCGATCGTCGCCATGCTCGAGAGGACGCCGAACGACACCGGGCTCTCCATGGAGCTCCTGGGCGAGATATCCGCCCATTTCAGGAAGATAAGGAAGAACTACGCCGAGTTCGAGAGCTCGTTCTCGGCGGCGGACGCGCGCATATTCACGAGCCAGATCCCCGGCGGCATGCTCTCCAACCTGGAGAGCCAGCTCAAGCAGCAGAACGCGCTGGATAAGATGGACGATGTGATGCGCGAGATCCCCCTCGTGCGAAAGGAGCTGGGGTATCCGCCGCTGGTCACACCCACGTCGCAGATCGTGGGCACGCAGGCGGTGCTCAACGTGCTCAACGGCGAAAGATATAAGACGATCACGGCCGAGACAAAGGCTTTGCTCGCCGGCCGCTACGGCCGCACGCCCGCCCCCGTGGACCCGCGGATCCAGCGGATCGCCCTGGGCGACGAGGAACCGATCGACGTGAGGCCCGCAGACCTCATCGAGCCCGAGCTCGAGAAGCTGAAGGCGGAGACAGGAAAGAAGGCGAAGTCCCTTGAGGACGTGCTCACCTACGCCCTGTTCCCGAAGGTCGCGCCCGAGTTCTTCGAGGCGCGCGAGAAGGGGCTGCCGACACCCGTAGAGAAGAGGGCCGTCGCCGTGCCTTCAGCCGGCCCGGAGGCGAGGACGCGAGGCCCGGGGATATACACCGTCGTCGTCGACGGCGTCTCCTACAGCGTAGCAGTCCACGAGGGAGAGGGGGCGGCCGGCGTGGAGATCCGGATCCCGAAGACGCATCTGGAGACTGAGGGCGTACCCGAGCAACAGGGTGTGACCGTGGTCAGCGCTCCGCTGGCCGGCCGCGTGCTCAGGATATCTAAGCAGCCCGGAGCCAAGATCGCATACGGCGATACGGTGATGGTGATAGAGGCGATGAAGATGGAGACCGAGATCAAGGCCTCGCAGGCCGGCGCCCTGCACAGGCACTTCGTGAACGAGGGGGCGGAATTCGCCCAGGGCCAGCCTCTATACGCGATCAGGAAAGAGGGGGCATAGGATGAAAAAGACGATCATCGCAGCGGTCATCGCCGTAGCACTCGCGTGGGCCTTCGCATCGCCCGCCGCGCGCGCCGCATCCGAACCCTACTCAGGGGGCAAGGAGAGGCTCGCCGGTTTCGGCCAGCTCGTCGAGAGCCTGGCCAGGACCACCGGCGTCTACCAGTTCATCTATCGGAAGAGCGGCGACCCCGAACCCGCGACCATGCTGCTCCCGCACGTCGATGAGAACTACGTCACCGCCTCCGGATGGATGAAGCTCCTCATGATAGTGGTCGGCGGCGTGCTGCTCTATCTCGCGATAGTGAAGAAGTTCGAGCCGCTGCTGCTTCTGCCGATCGGATTCGGCGCCGTGCTCACCAACATACCGATGGGCGGAATCGCGCAGGAGGGAGGGCTGCTCAAGTACTTCTTCGACATCGGTATCGCGACCGAGGTCTGCCCGCTGCTCATCTTCCTGGGCATCGGCGCCCTTACCGACTTCGGTCCCATGATCGCAAACCCCAAGACCATACTGCTCGGCGCGGCCGCCCAGTTCGGCGTCTTCGCCACCATAATCGGCGCCCTGCTGCTCACCAAGTACGCGGGGTTCGGCTTCTCGCTAAGGGACGCCTGCTCCATCGGAATCATCGGCGGCGCGGACGGCCCGACCTCCATATTCCTATCCAGCCAACTGTCGCCGAACCTCATGGGCGCCATCGCGGTCGCGGCGTACTCCTACATGGCGCTCGTGCCGCTGATCCAGCCCCCCATAATGAGGGCGCTGACGACAAAGGAGGAGCGGCGCACGGTGATGGAGCAGCTGAGGCACGTCTCCAAGACAGAGAAGATCCTATTCCCTCTTACGCTTCTCATCCTCTGCATACTCCTTCTGCCGACCGCGGCCCCGCTCATCGGCCTTCTCGCGTTCGGGAACCTGCTGCGCGAATCCGGCGTGGTGGAGAGGCTCTCCAAGACCGCGCAGAACGAGCTCATCAACATAGTCACCATCGTGCTGGGGCTCGGCATCTCCACGAAGCTCTCTGCCGAGAAATTTCTGCGCGTCGAGACGCTGGGCATCATCGCCCTCGGCCTCTTCGCATTCGGGATATCCACGACCGCGGGGGTGTTGTTGGGCAAGCTCATGTACAGGATGACCGGCGGCAAGATAAACCCTCTGATCGGCGCAGCAGGCGTATCTGCCGTTCCGATGGCGGCGAGAGTCGCTGCGGTCGAGGGACAGCGCGAGAATCCGAACAACTATCTCTTGATGCACGCCATGGGGCCGAACGTGGCAGGGGTCATCGGCACGGCGGTGGCAGCCGGTGTCCTGCTGGCGCTGTTCCAGTAGTCATCTCCTGCCGATGTGCACTGCGAGGGAGGCCGCGCCTGCCTTCATGAGGTCGGCCGCGATGAAGGGCCACATGCCCATGACCAGCGTCAGCTGCCAGCTCGATGACGTGGCGAGTTTGAGCCACAGGAGCCCGGGGACATAGATCGCGGGCAGGGCCAGCGCATAGACAGCGCACCTCTTCACGAAACCGTCGCAGCGGGAAGACGCGAAGCCGACGATCGCGGAGGCGACGACAAATCCAACCAGATAGCCACCCGTCGCGCCGAAGAGCGATACGCCCGCGAAGAACGGCGCGCCGATCGAACCCAGGGCGAGATACCATCCCACCATCTGGAGAGCGTACCACCTGCCCAGCATGCCGGCGCAGAAGAGCAACGCGAAGGTCTGCAGCGTCGCGGGCACGGGCGAGCCCGGGATTGGAAACTTCACGAGCGCAGAAAGAGCGACGAGCACTGCGCACGCGAGACTGAGCCCCGACTTAGCCAACGCGGAGTCGAGGACCGCAGAATTGAGCCTGGAAGCAACTTGCACAACACACCCCCTTTTTGATTTCGCGCACTTCAGACGATGCCGGCCGGTTTGTCAAGCAACCGGGAAGCGGATTAAATGATTTGAATCCTGCTGATCCGTTATACGGCCCTGCCGTAAGTCTTCGTGATCTCTGCGAGGTATCGACCCACATCTTCGGTGATCTGCCCTGGCTTAAGCCTCCAGGACCAGTTGCCGTCCACGGTTGCCGGCTGATTCATGCGCGATTCCTGGCCCAGCCCCAGCACGTCCTGCATCGGGATGATAACGGTATCAGAGACGGACATCATGGCGAGCCTCACCATCTCCTCGTGCACGCTTTCGGAGGTCACCTTGCGGCCTATGTATCTCTCAAAGCGCCTGCGATCTTCGGGGGATGCCTCGCCGTCGAACCATCCCCTTGAAGTGTTGTTGTCGTGCGTGCCGGTGTAGACCACGCACCTGCGGTCAAAATTGTGCGGCAGGTACGGATGCTCCGGGTTGTCCTCGCCGAACGCGAAGAGCAGCACCTTCATGCCGGGGAATCCGAGCTTCTCCATCGCAGCCTTGACCTCGGGCGTTATGATGCCCAGATCCTCGGCGATGATGGGGAGGTCGTGGAAACGCTTCTTGAGCGTGCTGAAAAACTCTTCAAACGGCACGTCCATCCAGCGGCCGCTGACGGCGGTCTCGTGACCTGCCGGCACCTCCCAGTAAGCGATGAGCCCCCTGAAGTGGTCGACCCGCACCACGTCGTAGAGCTTCAGATTCTGGGACATGCGGCGAACCCACCACTCGAAGCCGGTCTGCTCCAGCATGTCCCAGTCATAGACCGGGTTGCCCCACAACTGGCCGGTCTTGCTGAAATAGTCCGGCGGGACGCCGGCCACGGCCGCAGGTTTCTTGTCGCCGTTCAGCTTGAAGAGGACCGGATGACTCCATACGTCGGCGCTGTCATAGTTGACGTAGATCGGCAGGTCTCCGATCACCTGGATCTTTTTGCCGACGCAATACTCCTTCAGCGCGACGTATTGTTTGTGGAAGAGGAACTGGAGAAATTTTTCCTTGTCTATCTCGAAGGCGAGCTCCTCCCTCGCCGCGGCGAGACATGACGGCTCGCGGTCGCGCAACTCCGCCGGCCAGTCGCTCCATACCTTGCCCTGCATCTTGCGTTTGATCACCACGAAGAGCGCATAGTCGTCGAGCCACGAGGCGTGCTCAGCGCACAGCTTCTCGAATTCGTAAACCCTCTTCCCCTTTGCCCTGAAATTCTCGTACGCCTTCAAGAGGAGCGCGCCCCTGTGCGCATCCACCTTTTCGTAGTCGCTCAGCCCCTCGCGGAACGGGGGCAGGTTTTCGAGATCGCCGCCCTCCAGGAGTCCGTCGGCAACCAGCATCTCCAGGCTGATGAGACAAGTATTGCCGGCGAACGCGGAGACGCTGCTGTACGGGGAGCTGGCGCAGATGCGTTCAGTCGGGTTGAGGGGCAGGACCTGCCAATAGCGCTGGCCCGTCTTCGCCAGGAAGTCCACGAACGCGTAGGCAGCAGGTCCCAGGTCGCCGATCCCGAAGCGGGATGGCAGGGATGTTGCGTGCAGCAGGATGCCGCTGGATCGCTTGCCCATGCGCCTGACCTCGAATAATTGAATTGTTCTTAAAGAACGTTATTCGCGAGATGTCAAAAAATACTTGTGATCCCAGCGTCTTATAATCGCAGGGACTATCTTCGGAGAAAATAGACTGCGAAGGGTATCAGAAAATAAATGTTGGTGCCCCACCTGGGATGGAAGATCGAGAGCGCTATGGCTGCTATGGAAAATGCGGGCACCACGAGCATGAAGTGGCTGTAGGCCCTGATTATTTCGGGTTTCAGCTCCTTGTCCACGAGCCTATGCTCATGTGTCGCATAGCGCCAGTGGAACCAGAAGAAGGAACCGGCAAGGAGCATGTTGAGTTCG
This sequence comes from bacterium, assembly GCA_041648665.1. Taxonomy (NCBI): domain Bacteria; species bacterium. The sequence continues at coordinate 8,115 of JBAZOP010000051.1, forward strand.
AACAGAAGGGCCGATATCCGAAGCCCGCCGTAGTCGCCGACCACGGACGTGGAGAACGGTATGAGGCAGACGAACAGCAGAAACCCAAGGTTTATCCAGAGGAGCGTGCGGTCGGAACGCCTTATGAAATGGAACTGCTGGTGGTGCTTGGTCCAGAAGACCGCGAGTATTATGAAGCTCTGCACATAGTGGGAGAAGTACGGCCAGAGAGAGTGCAGCGCATCCACGAGCTTTTCGTGAGTGATATCCCCTTTGGGTTCGGTGATGTCGAAATTGAGGACAAGCAGGGTCATCGCGATCGCGAAGACGCCGTCGGTCAGGGCCTCGATGCGCGAGGTCGAGAGCTCAAGCTTGAGCGATCTTTCTGATAACAGTCCCATCTTCACCCTCAGAAAGTGTAAACGAACAGCCCGCTGATCAGCTTGGGCGCAAACCACGTGGACTTGGGCGGCATGATCCCGCCCTGATCCGAGAGATTCATGACGTCCGCCATGGTGACGTCGGCCAGCGGCCTTTCGTCGGCCGGGCCGTTCCAGTCGTATTTGAAGATCCTGACCTCGTCGTCCGGGAAGACCGCTGCAGGGAAGAAATTGTAGGCCTCGGTTCCCTTGTGATTCGGGTTGTCGCGCCGCATCCACTGCATGGTGCGACAGCCGGTCTCGGAGCGATGATGGCCGTCGGCGATGTAGAGCGCAGGAAGCGAAGCGAATGCCGCAGCTATCGCGCCCGGGGCGGCGGCCCTCCAGAACGTGTGGCGGACTCCGTCGTAATCGAGGTCGTAGAGCGGATCGGCCTTCGCCTCCTTCTCGAGCAACGCCTTTATGCCCGCATCGGACCTGTGGACGAGTATCACCGGCTCCGCGTGCGCATGCATGGCGCAGGCGAGCCTGGTGCGGTCGACAACCTTGGGCTCACGCGTCTTCTCGTGCTTCTTTATGAGCCCGCGCTCGTACTCCTCCGCTGAGACGCCGCAGACCACCCCGGTCTGAACGATGTCGCGCATGGCGAGGCGATAGACGTACAGCGAAGCTCCGTCCCTGACGAGGGTCCCCTTCTCCACGAAGAGCCTCAGGTTCTCGATGCCCTTTGAGTATATGCGATCGTCGTCGTCGAGCGTCTCGGCCGGGAGGTCTATCTCGGGTTTGGTGACATGCAGCAGGGAATAAGGGTTCCCTTTTGCAAGCCTGCGCGCCGCATCGCTGTCTATGACGTCGTACGGCGGGCAAATGACCTTGTCCGCGATATCCTTGCGGGGGATGAGGGCCTCGAAGGGAATAATTTTTGACATATAGCCTCCTCTAAATTAGTTTGCCCTGCCAGTCGGACTAACAGGATAGGGAGGCATATGTCAACGAAACGGGTCTACAATTTCAACGCCGGGCCGGCGGCCATGCCGCTGGAAGTGCTGAAGAGGATGAAGGACGGGTTCATGGAGTTCGGCGGCATGTCGATCCTGGAGATCAGCCACCGCTCCAAGGAGTTCCAGGCCGTGATCGACGAGGCCAGGGGATTATTGAAAGAGCTCATGGGGGTGCCCGATACCCACGACATCCTCCTCTTGCAGGGCGGCGCTGCGCAGCAGTTCGCCATGGTTCCGATGAACCTGATGGAGGGCTCCGCGGACTACGTGATCACGGGCCACTGGTCCAAACAGGCGCTCAAGGAGGCCCAGATCGTCGGCGAGCCGAAGGTGATCTTCACGACCGAGGAGGCAAAATTCTCGAGGGTGCCGAAGGCCTCGGAGATCAAGCCGAACCCAGGGACCAGCTACGTCCACATAACCACCAACAACACGATCTACGGCACCGAATATTACGAATTCCCGGACACGGGCAACGTGCCGCTGGTCGCGGACATGTCCTCGGACATTCTCTCGCGCAAGATCGACGTCTCCAAATTCGGGCTGATATACGCGGGCGCACAGAAGAACCTGGGGCCGGCGGGGGTGACGGTGGTGGTGATAAAGAAGGACTTGATCGAACGCAACCCTCGGAAGATCCCGGTGATATTCCGCTACAAGACGCATTCCGAGAAAGGCTCTCTATATAACACGCCGCCGGTGATCTCCATCTACGTGATGATGCTCTATCTGCGCTGGATCAAGGAGCAAGGAGGGGTGGCGGAGATAGAGCGCCGCAACGTCCGCAAAGCGGAGTTGCTCTACGACGCAATCGACCGCTCCGACCTCTTCAAGGGCACGACGGAGAAAGCATCCCGCTCGCGCATGAACATCGATTTCGTGCTTCCGACGCAGGAGCAGACGGACAAGTTCGTGGCAGGCGCCAAGGAGAAGGGCATCGTGGGAATAAAGGGCCATCGAAACGTCGGCGGCATGCGCGCCTCCCTCTACAACGCGGTCACGGAAGAGGCGGTCCTGGCGCTCACCGGATACATGGACGAATTCAGGAGGAAATCATGACATATAAAGTGCTCTGCACAGATGGCCTTTCGAAGCTCGGCGTGGAGGAGCTCAAGAAATTCTCCGGCGTCGAAGCCGACTTCAGACCCAAGCTCACCCACGAGGAGCTGCTCGACGCGATACCCGCGTTCGACGCGCTGATCGTGCGCAGCGCTTCCAAGGTCGGCGGCGACGTGATCGAGCGCGCTGGCAAGCTCAAGATCATCGCGCGGGCCGGAGTGGGCGTGGACAACATCGACGTCAAGGCAGCGACCGAGCGAGGCATCCTCGTGGTCAACACGCCGGCGGGCAACACGACCGCGACCTGCGAGTTGACCTTCACGATGATGCTCTCCCTCGCCAGGCACGTGCCGCAGGCGGCCAAGCTCATGACCGAAGGGGTGTGGGAGAAGAAGAAGTTCATGGGGACCCAGCTCTCGCAGAAGACCCTGGGCATCGTCGGCATGGGCCGCATAGGCAAGGAGGTCGCGCGCCGCGCCAAGGCCTTCGACATGAAGGTCCTTGCGATGGACCCCTTTCTCGACGACGCAGCGTTCAAGTCTCTCGGAGTGGAGAAGGCGAACTTGGAGAGGATACTCAAGGAATCGGATTACATCACGGTCCACTCCCCGCTCACAGCCGAGACCAGGGACATGATCAGCGCAAAACAGATCGCCATGATGAAGCCTACCGCTTATCTCGTGAACTGCGCGCGCGGCGGCATCATCAACGAGCGCGACCTTGCCGCCGCCCTGAAGGAGAATAAGATCGCAGGGGCGGCCATCGACGTCTACACCAAGGAGCCTTTCGAGGACCCGATGTTCCGGGGCCTGGACAACATCATACTCACCCCCCACCTGGGCGCCTCGACCCGCGAGGCGCAGGACGCGGTGGCGGTCGAGGCTGCTCAGGCGGTGGCTCAGTACCTGACAAAGGGCACGCGGATGAACGCGGTGAACCCTAAGGTCCCGGAACGCAAGCTCTGACCTATGGGCGGAACAACGCATAAGGCCTCGATTTTGAGGCCTTTTTTGCGCCCAAAATAGGCCTTGCCAGACAGGGGTCGTATGGACTATCAACCCGCCCCCTGTACAGGGAAGGGAGCATAAGATGAAGAATAACAAGGGAAACGTGATGAACAAGCGAAGCATGCTGATAACGATCGCCTGCACGATCGTCCTGGCCATCGTGGTCACCAAGACCGGGCCCGCGCACGGCAAGAAGGGCGACGGCGACGCAGGCCTCAAGAAGGTGATAGCGATCGGCAACGTGGACATGGGCAACATGGGATTCGCATCCATGGGCCCGGGCGGCGTGGGCGACATGTTCCGCCAGAGGGCCAAGGCCGAGATCGAGAAGACCGGACGCTACGTGGTGGTGCTGCCAAAGTATGAAAAGGGCTCAAAGGGCAATGACCAGGGCGAGGCCGCGATGGAAGACATCTCGGCGCCCAAGAACGCAGCCGAGGCGCAGCGCTACATGGATAAGATGATGGCGATGCAGCGCAAGTTCCAGAAGGATGCCGCGCGCAGCCAGGGCAAATACGCGCACGATCCGGTGGCGGCCCAGGCGCTTGTGATCTTCACGGCAACCAAGGGCTCCGGCGGCTTCAACACGGGCGGGGTATTCAGCACGGCTGAGAGCTTCGGCGCTCCGTCGGGCATCGGCAACGCCGACTTCTCGACCGAGTCCGTGCGGGTAGAACTCGCCTGCACCATGCTCGATCCGGAGAGCGGCGAGGTCATCGACCGGCACATCGCCAAGGCATCGAGCGCCAAGCTAGCCAGGGTCAGCGGCGTCAGCTACTATACGATGGAGGACACCTCCAACCCGGACAGGGCGTTCGACAGGATGTTCAACAGGGCGCTCAAGAGCTGCACGGCCTGGATCGACAAGAAGATGAGCGGACAGCCCTGGGAAGCGCAGATCTTCAAGGCAAAGGGCAAGGAGCTCTACGTCAACGCGGGGACCAGCGCCGGCATCTCCGAAGGCATGAGCTTTGACGCATACGCGCGGGAAGAGGTCTCGGGCGGCGGCATCAGCGTCGGCGAGCAGGACGCGAAGACCGGCACCGTGCAGATATCCAAGACCTTTGACTCATACTCCATAGCCATGCCGGTCTCAGGGAGCGCGAAGAACGGATCGGTGCTGAAACAGGCCGGCAAATAACCACGGTCTAGTCTTTTCAATCCAATCGAGCTATAAAGATGGCGGGCTGACAGAGCCCGCCGTCTTTTTTTGGGGATGACCTTCCTATGAACAACGAATCAAAACCATCCGGAGCGATAGGCGCGTTCACCGACAACCTCTCGGTGCGCAGCTTCCTGGGGCAGGGAGGGGTAGGCCGCGTCTTTGTGGGTTTCGAGCGCAACCTAGAGAGACAGGTCGCCATCAAGGAAATCATCCCCGAAAAACTCCTCCAGAACCGCGAGAAGAAGATCGCGCGCTTCGTGCGCGAGGCCAAGCTCGCCGGCCAGCTGCAGCACCCCGGGGTGATCCCGATCTACTCGCTCGCGAAGAGAGACGACGGCACGTATTACTACGTGATGAAGTACGTGCAGGGCAGGACGCTCGCCGACGCGATCAAGGACAGCGTCGGCATGAACGACGAGGACTCTTTCCGCAAGCGCATCTCCCTGCTCGACAACGTCATAGCGGTCTGCGACGCCATGGGATACGCGCACTCCATGGGCGTGGTCCACAGGGATCTGAAGCCGAGCAACGTGATCCTCGGCGAATTCGGCGAGACGGTCATTCTGGACTGGGGCCTGGCAAAGCGCCTGGACGACAGCGAGGGCGATGAACCCGGCCAGCTCTCCGGCGACGCGGAGATCGATGCGGACGCAAAGCTGACGAGGGACGGCGCGATACTCGGCACCCCCGCGTACCTGGCGCCGGAGCAGGTGCTGGCCGAAGCCGGCCCCGTGGACCAGAGGACCGACGTCTACACGCTGGGCGTGATCCTGTTCATGCTCCTGGCCGGCCGCAGGCCCTATCTCGGCGACACCAGGCAAGTGCTCCAGCTGATCGCCTCTCCGGACCCATCCCCTTCGCCCGCGGAGCATTGCGGATGTCTTCCGCCCGAGCTCGTCGCGGTATGCGAAAAAGCGATGTCAAAGGACAGGGAGAAGAGGTTCAAAGACGCGTCGGAGTTCGCGGCCGAGCTGCGCGCATTTCGCGACGGCAGACTGGTCAGCGTCTACGCGTACTCGAGGAGCGAGCTGTTCAAAAGATTCGTGGCGCGCAACAAGGCAGGCATCATCGCCGCGGCGGCCGTCGTCGTCTCCATCATCGCCGGCGCAGGCTTCTCGTTCAACTTCGCAATCGACGCGCACAGGGCGAGGCAAAAAGCCGTCGGCGCCCTGGTCGAGGTGACAAAGCTCTCCGAGGCGTCGATAACCCTGGCCAGGCAGGAGTCCGATCTCCTCTACCAATATTTCACGCAGCTCGAAAAAGAGATGTCGGACGCAGCCGCAAAACTCGCCTCGCTGGGCCAGGACAACCACGCGGCAATAGGTTCGACGCTCAAGGAGATATCCGGCCTCCACCCCGAGATACTATCCTTCTATTTCATCTCCCCGCGCGGGATCACCATCGACGCCCATCCGGGCGCAGTCGCGCTGCCGAAGGCGGCGGCCGACACGGAAATCGAATATCTGGAGAGGATAGTCAAATCACAAAATCCAGATGAAGAGTACGAGACCAAGCTCTACGACCTCGCGAACGGCAAAAAGGGGTTCTCCGCAAGCGTGCCCGTGCTCAGGGGGCGCACGCTCGCCGGCGGACTCGTCGCCCTGTTCGTCTGCGAGACCGCGATCCCCATAATGATGCGGTTCGACCCGATAAAGAGCAACTACCAGGTCTGGCTCATGCGCAATGACGGGCTGTTGGTGTACGACGAGGACGTGAGGCAGATCGGTCTCTACCTCTTCACGGACGAGATGTTCCGCGATTTTCCCGAGCTCCTCGAATTCGGCGACAAGATCAGGAAAGATCCGTGGGGCATAGGCCACTACTCTTTCCACGACAAGGACAGCTCGACGATCGTCTACAAGGTGGCGGCGTGGGACACATTGAGATCCAACGGCGCACACTGGAAGCTCGTGATCACCAAACCCTACATCTCCAGGTGAGTCTCACAGCATACGGCGCAATCCGCTGAGAAACCTTTGAAGAGATCTCCGATCAACCCAGCACATATCGGCCGGATTTCTTCGTTCCGATGCGGCGCACCAGCCCAGCCTCCATCAACGGGTTGATAAGATCCATCGCGCCCTGCCTCGAGACGCCGATCCCTTCCCATATCTCTCGCGGGGTGAGCCCCTTGCTGTCCCTCAGCATCTGCAGCAACTGTTCCTGCTTCGGCCTCAGGACGATCTTCTTGGCCCCGGCCGACGCGGCAAACCGGTCGATCCGTTCCCAGACCCTCTCCAGCGTCAGGTGGACGACCTCGGCCGAATACTCGAGCCATCCGGTCAGATCGCCCCGTCTCTGCACGGCATCGAGCGCCTCGTAATACCTGGGGCGATTCTCCCAGTAGACCTCGTCTATGGAAAAGATGTGCTGGGTGTCGAAACCCCTGCGATACAACTCCCACAGCGCGAGCGCGCGGCCGGCGCGGCCGTTCCCGTCGGCGAACGGATGGATCTCCTCGAAGCGGTGATGGATGACGGCCTGCGAGATCACCGGCGACCAGTTGCCCGACTCGCCGTTCCACCACCCCAAGAGCCCATCCATTAGCTCCGGCACATCCTGGGGCGGGGGCGGGACGTGCCGTCCGACCCTCACCGCAATCTCTCGGTATCGTCCCGCCCTCCCCTGGTCCATCACGTCCTGGGATATGATCGAATGGAGTTTCAGGACGCGCGCCTTCGTGATCCTCTTGTCCGCTGCGTGCCTTTCTATGAACTTCAGCCCGGCAAAGTAGTTCGTCACCTCGCGCTGCGAGCGGGGAGTCGCCGCGGCGACAGGGCGACCCTCGTCGAGCGCCCGGACCTGCTCCAGCGTAAGCGGGTTTCCCTCGATGGCGGTGGAGCCGTGCGTATTGCGGGCCCTGGCGTCCTTTTGCAATGCGGGGATCCAGGGCACCTGGATCGTGGCCGCCGCTATCCTCTCGCGAAGGGCAGAGATTTCTTCAATTATTTTAAGGAGATGCGCCGTGACCTCGATCTTCGGATCCCATGCCATAAATCTTATGATAAAGATTAGTCAAGTATAAGTCAAGTTATCAGTCAAGTGGTCCTCCACACCGAATTGCTTCAACAGACGGATCGCTTCGGGCAAAAGATTGTCCTTACGAGCGAAGCGCGGCAATTTCTTGAACTCAGCAGACGGGAAGACCGCCGGGCTCAGGCGCTAAAATCATTTCAGAATCGGAGAGTAAGCCGCTGAGACATTGCTTGACATGTGAACTGTCATTAAATCATATAACAACGTATTATTCATTAATATGCTTACCATTGTTTGATGCTTCAAATTTGGCAGTTTATTTTCTTTGCGCTTATGAATCGAAACTCTAAGACAAAGCAGATCGGCCTTTTTTTCAAAAAAGCAATTAAAGCTTCAAAGCATCCGTCGTTCCCGAAACATACATTTTATGAGTTTTTCGCCGGCGGCGGAATGGCCAAAATTGGGCTCGGTAATGAATGGACTTGCCTTTTTGCAAATGATTGGTGTCCGAAAAAAGCAGATGTATATCTGTCTAATTTTCCAAAAGAAAACTGCTTTGTTTGTGAAGATATTTCAAAAATAAGTTCGCAACAACTGCCCGGACGGGCTGATTTAATGTGGGGTTCATTTCCTTGCCAAGATTTGTCGTTGGCAGGAGCGGGGGCTGGATTGAAGGGAGCGCGAAGCGGAACGTATTGGGCTTTTATGCGGTTAGTAAAACAACTCGACGCCGAAAAAAGGGCTCCGAACTTTATCGTGCTTGAAAACGTCATCGGCGCAATCACATCGCATAAAGGCGACGACTTTGCTGCTATAGTAAAAACGATAACTGAGGCAGGGTACAAAATAGGCGCGCTGGTGGCGGACGCAGCGCTTTTTTTGCCTCAATCGCGCCCGCGACTCTTTTTTGTGGCCCTTCGAAAAGAATGCGCCATCCCTCCCGAGCTTGAAGGCTTTGAGCCATCGGATACTTGGCATCCAAAAAATCTGCGTAATGCCTATCAGAAATTACCTCAAAGCATTAAAGAAAACTGGATCTGGTGGCAAATGCCCGATCCGCCTGCTCGGCAGGCGACGTTCTCCGACTTAATTGAACAAAAACCATCCGATGTGGATTGGCATTCCCATGAGGAAACGCAGCGATTAATCAACCAAATGTCTTACGCCAATATTTTAAAACTTGAAAAAGAACAAAAAAGAGACCGGCCTGTAGTCGGATGCATTTATCGGCGCACTCGTAATTACAATAGCGCGAAAGTTCAAAGGGCGGAAGTTCGGTTTGACGGAATAAGCGGCTGTTTGAGAACGCCTGCTGGCGGATCAAGCAGACAAATCCTGATTTTCGTCAAAGGAAAACAAATTCGTTCGCGTCTTCTCTCATCACGTGAGGCGGCCCGTCTGATGGGAGTTCCAGATAGCTATATACTCCCAAAAAAATACAACGACGCGTATCATGTTATGGGCGACGGGTTGGCTGTCCCGGTCGTATCGTGGCTCGAACGCAATATCCTGCGTCCGCTGCTTATCACAAACCTTTTAGCTGCCAAGGCGGCATAATGGCCATCAAAAAAGTTTCCACTAAAGAACTGGTTATTCCTTGTGAATTGCTGCAAAGCACGCGAAAGCAAATTGTTGAGTTCGCAGCAAAGCTCAAGAAAGCGGCCCCGCGAATCTACGGTCAAGGGTTGACGAAAGATGAATTCGATAATTCCGCAATCTTCCGCAGCGCTATCGAGCACCTTCGCGGCGTTCAAGCGGCTTCAATGGCTGAGAAGAAATCTTTTATTAACGACATTCTCAATCACCTTAAAAAACATAAAAAAATTAAAAAATGGGATTTCACAGGCGGCGGCGAACGCCATGATTATCAACTTGAAACGCTGGACAATCGGCTGATCGTTTTCGAGGCAAAAGGATGCCTTGATGGAAACAACACTAACATCTTCCAACGTCCTCAAAACGCCGATGAATTTTATATCTGGTCTCTTTGTCAAAATCCAGGCGCTGATCCACGTCACAATGTATGGTCAGGTTTGCACACACGGCTCGGCGCGACTATAATCGCCGAGAAACAACGTGTGGACGGCTTAATTGTCTGGGATATGGTTTGCGGAACGGTTGGACGACCATGTCCTAAAACGACTGCAAACCCAAAACGCCGCATAAAATTACAAAACAGCCGTTTGGTTCCGCCTCCATGTCTGTATCTTTTTCCACGAAGCATTCCAGACCCTAGAAATAATCCTGAGCCTAAAGTATGGAGCCTCGATGAAACTCGCCTGCTCAAAATCTTATTTGATGTTTTTGGTTGTAAGGCGGACGAAGTTACGTCCGTCCGCATTCAAAGCCAAATGAAGGGTCCGGATGTTCAGCGTAAAACAATCCTGGAACGCGACGGCCTAGTTGTCGCGCAATCCGAATGGACCACCATCAAGCGCGCCGCCCGATAATCGATCGATGGACACCTTCAGCAGGAAAAAACGCAGCGAAATAATGAAGCGCGTTCATAGCCGAAGTACGAACGCGGAAAAATTGGTTCGAAAACTTACCCGCCGTATTGGTTATAAGTTCAGGCTAAATCAAAAAGAACTGCCGGGTTGTCCGGATATTGTATTTCCAAAACGCCGAAAAGTTATCTTTATTCACGGTTGTTTTTGGCATCAACATCTTTGCCGACGAGGTTCTCGCACGCCTAAATCCAATATTTCTTACTGGAGACGCAAGCTGACGAACAACAAGAAACGAGACGCTAAAAACGCCAGGCTCCTACGAAAATTGGGGTGGAAAGTCCTGGTGATCTGGGAATGCGAAATCACCCGCGAAAGAACGCTTCAATCAAAAATTAAAAAATTTCTTGCACCAAGTAAGCAGTCCTGAAGCAATATCTGTGGAACACGCGCCGGGCGGGAAGGGCCTCTGCCCTTAGTGACCTTAGAAGCGGAGCCTGGAGGCGTATGATGTGGCTAACGCAGTGAGCCGATTTTGTCCCTGCCTGCCGGCAGGCAGGGTCGAGTGAGCGCCGGTCGCGCCGGGGTAGAACATGTGGAGCGCGACGCCTCAGGTTGTCTGAGCCCGCGAAATGACCTCTTCAATTTAGTAAGGTCGTCTTTTGGCTTTCGCGAGCGAGTTCCTGAGGCGAGGGCGATCCGAGGCCGTTACAAAATCGTGCGAACGGAGCTCCCGCCACATCATGCGCCTTCAGGCGCAGCGACTGCCGAGGAATCAACGGGATTCTTCGCTCACGCTCAGAATGACATCAGAGGTCTAACCGGGGACAGGCCGCTAATGTATCACAGGTATCCTCGCTCCGCCGCGGACTGTCCCCTATTGAACTGCGGGCTGTCACCTATCGTCTGAGCTTGCGGAATTCAGAGGTCAGCTTGGGAACAACCTCAAAGAGATCTCCCACCAATCCGTAATCCGCGACGCGGAAGATGGGGGCGTTGGGATCCGAGTTTATCGCAAGGATCTTTCCCGATGTCTGCATCCCCACCAAGTGCTGGATCGCGCCGGAGATTCCGATGGCGATGTAGAGCTTGGGGCAGACGGTGCGGCCGGTTTGTCCTACCTGATGCAGGTACGGGATCCAGCCCGCGTCAACGACCGAGCGGCTCGCGCCCACGGCGGCGCCGAGGACGTGGGCGAGATCGTAGATAAGTTTGAAATTTTTGGGCTTGCCCAGCCCCCTGCCGCCTGCGACCACGATATCCGCGTCCGAGATGTTGATCTCGCCCGCAAGATCGCTCACCGACTCGATGATCTTGATGCTCGAGGCCGACGCCCCCTTCGGCATCTCCTCCTCGATCACCTCGCCTTGCCTCGCCGGATCGGGGAGCGCCGGCTTCATCACGTGCGGCCGAACAGTCGCCATCTGCGGACGCGCCCTTGTGCAGAGTATCCGGGCCATGATGTTGCCGCCGAACGCGGGCCTAACCTGCGCCAGGTTTCCCTTGTCGTCGATCGAGAGCTCGGTGCAGTCGGCGGTGAGCCCGGTCATGAGCCTGGCCGCGACCCTGGGTATGAAGGAGCGTCCGACGATCGTGGCGCCGGCCAGCACGATCTCCGGCCTGTGCTTCTCGCAGAGCTGAGCGAGGGCCTCGGCATAGGCGTCGTCGCTGAATCCGGTGAGCTCCGGGGAATCGATGACATAGGCCCTGTCCGCGCCGTACTCGATCGCGGAGCGGGCCTCTTGCGCAGCGCCCTCGCCGAAGATCACCGCGGCGAGATGGGTCTTCCTGGCGTCTGCGAGCTTTCTGCCCTCGCTCAACAGCTCGAAAGAGACCCTGTGCATGCGATCGCCCCTGCGCTCGCAGAAGACCCATACCCCGCTGCAGTCCGCCAGCGGCGCGCGCTCTATCTCCTTGGAGCCCTCGAATATGATTGCGTGGACCGGGCACACGGGGGCGCAGGCGCCGCAGAGTATGCATACCTCGCGATCGACCTCAGCCTTGCCGCCGGGCATGTGAATCGCCTCGACCGGGCATTCGTGCACGCAGATGCCGCAGCCGGTGCAGACCTCTTTCAGGATCTTGATGCCCATATCCTCTCGAGTTCAGGTTGAATATCGCTTGCGACCTTTTTCACGTTCTCGTCCGAGGCGGCGAGCGGCTTCGTCCCCTGCTTGCAGGGCGGCGCGAATATCCTGTCCACCCACGTCGGCGATCCGTCCAGCCCGATCCGATCGAGATCGCAGCCTATGTCGTCCGCGCTCCAGACCGGAATATGCGCGCGCCTGGCCCTCACCTTGCCTGAGAAGGAAGGGTAGCGCGGGACGTTGGCGTCTTTTATCACGGAGATGAGGCATGGCAGAGGAGCGCTCACCAATTCGTGGCCCTCCTCCGTCATCCGTTCAGCTTCGATGCGGCCGCCCTTTATCTCGACAACCTTTTTCACGAAAATGATCTGCGGGATGCGAAGCCTCACCGCGACGCCGGGGCCCACCTGCGCCGTGTCGCCGTCCGCCGCCTGTTTGCCGCAGATGATGAGGTCGAAGACGCCGATCTTCTTTATCGCCTGCGAAAGCGCGTAGCTCGTGGCCAGCGTGTCGCTGCCCGCGAACGCGCGGTGCGAGATCAGGACCGCGTCGTCCGCGCCCATGGCCAGCGCCTCCTCGAGCGCTGCCCTGGCCTGCGGAGGGCCCATGGTGATCGCCGTGACCCTGCCGCCGAAGCGCTCCCTGAGCCGCAGTCCCTCTTCGATCGCGTGCAGGTCGAACGGGTTGAGGATGGCGCGCACGCCGTCGCGGACGAGCGTCTTGGTGATCGGATCCACCTTGACGTCGGTCGTGTCAGGCACCTGTTTGATGCAGACGACCGTCTCCATCACATCCCCTTGTAGTTCGGTCCCCCGCCGCCCTCGGGCGGCACCCAC
>JBAZOP010000052.1 GCA_041648665.1 bacterium
GCTTAGGAACGACCTCGAGCTCGACCCGGACCAGGCGCTCCTGCTTTCGAGCCGGTATCCGCCGAAGGTGAGGCATCTGGAGTCGGTGGAATCGATGATATCCAGGGCCATGGCCAATCGCGGCGACTACCTGGCCGCCATCGAGGAGATCGAACGCCAAAGGGTCAGGGTCAAAATGGCGCGCAACAGCCGCTGGCCTCAGCTGGATCTGGTGTCCACGCTCGACCTCAACGAGATCGACCGGAGCTACGGCGATGCGCTGGGCGACATGGACAGCCCGAACCTGACCGCCGGCCTCATGCTTTCGGTCCCCCTGGAGAATCGCGCCGCCCGCGCAGGCGCCCGCAAGGCCGAGGCTGAGAGGGCGCGCACGGTCTACGCCGCGAAGGATCTCGAGAAGAAGATAGCGAACGAGATCGCAAGGCTAGCGGTGGCGATCGGCGAGAGGCTCACGATAGTCGAACAGACCCAGCAGGCGCTCTCGCTCCATCTGGAGAAACAGAAACTCGAACTTGGAAAGTACAGGATGGGCCGCTCCTCCTCCGACCTCGTCAAGCGCTACCAGGACGACACGGTCGACACGCAGAGAAACCTCTTCGAGGCGTGGCTTGCCTACAAGAAGTCGATCCTGGACCTCAAATTTGCGCTCGGCATGATGGTGGCCGAGAGCGGAGAGATCTCGGAGCAGACGGAGGTGGGCAAGTGAGAAAGATATTCGAGTTCTCGGTGCGCCAGCGGATGTTCATCAACCTCCTGACCGTGTTCATCCTCGCCTGGGGGATCGCGGCTATGTTTTCCGTCAAGCGCGACATATTCCCGAACGTCAACCTCGACCTTGTGATAGTCAACGCGTCCTATCCCGGCTCCACGCCGCATGAGATAGAAAAGCTCATCACGATCCCGATAGAGAAGGAGCTCAAGGAGGTAGGCGACATAAAGGAGATGACCTCCGCATCCATAGAGGGGATCTCGACGATCGTGATAGAGATCGAGCCGGACGCGGAGAGCAAGGACAAGGTGATCGACGACATACAGCGCGCGGTGGATCGCGCGGAGGACCTGCCGGCCGACATGAAGGAGAAGCCGGCGGTCATCGAGCTCAAGATGAAGGACCATCCGGTCATCCAGATCTCGATAGCAGGCGACTTGCCTGAGGCGGAGCTTATCGGGCACGCGAGGAAGCTGGAGACAAAGGTGCTCGATATCGCGGACGTGGCCAGGGTCGAGAGGATGGGCTGGCGCGACCAGGAGATATGGGTCGAGGTCGACCCGGATAAGGCCGACGAGATGTACGTCGGCATCAACCAGGTGGTGGCAGCCCTCAAGGGCCAGAACGTGAGCATACCGGGCGGCAGCCTGATCATGGGGGCGCACGAGAGCCTGCTCCGCACCAGCGGTGAGTTCGATTCGGCCGAGGGGGTGAAACCGGTGATCCTCCGCGCCAACGAGCTCGGCCACTGGGTGCAGGTGCAGGACATCGCTGCGGTCTCGGATAATTTCGAGCCTCACAGGTTGTTGCACCGCACCGACGGCCACCGGGCGATCAACCTGGTCGCAGTGAAAAAGGAGCGTGGGGACGTCCTCGATGTGGTGAAACAGATCAGGGATATCGTGACCGCATACCAGAAGTCCGCGCCCCCGGGCCTCAAGCTCAGCGTGGTCAACGACTTCTCCGTCTACGTGAGGAACAGGCTGGACATACTCGAGAGCAACGGACTCGTCGGAATATCTCTCGTCGTCGTCTTCCTCTTCCTCTTCATGTCGTGGCGCTCGGCGATAGTCACATCCATCGCGATACCCGCCTCCATCCTGGCGACCTTCATCTACATGTACTACGCCGGCTATACCCTCAACCTGATGACCATGGCCTCGCTCATCATCGCGCTCGGTATGCTCGTGGACAACGCGATAGTGATCAACGACAACTTTCACCGCCACTTCGACTCCGGCGTACCTGCGGAGGAGGCCGCGGTCAGGGGCGCGCACGAGGTCTGGGCGCCCGTGTTCACCAGCACCCTCACCACCATCGCGGCCTTCGCGCCTCTCATGTTCATGGGCGGCATCATCGGAAAATTCACCAGGTTTCTGCCCATCGTCATCAACATCGCGCTTATCGCCTCCCTCATCGAGGCGTTCGTTGTGGTGCCCTCCAACCTCGTCTCGCTCGAGACCTTCGGGAACCACGAGAAGTATAAGTGGCTCGCCAAGGGTCCCCTCTCCGGATGGTTCCACAGACTCACGGTGAAGTACGCGAAGGTGGTCGACAGGTTACTGCGGTCGCGTTATCGCATGATCGGCGCGGCGGCCCTGATCTTCGTCCTGTCGATCTACATAGGGGTCAAGGTGGTTCCCTTCGTCCTCTTCCCGCAGGTAGGCGTCGATGCCTTCTTCATATACGTCAAGGCTCCGGTAGGCACTCCGCTGGAGGAGACCGAGCGGCGGATCGTCTCGATAGAGCAGGCGGTGGACAGGCTGCCCAGGGGCGAATGGGACGACTACGTCACGCAGATCGGCACGAATCAGCAGGAGTCCAACGACCTCGAAGGGGACCAGGCCACGCACCTCGGCCAGATACAGGTCATACTCAAGCCGGAGGCCGCAAGATCGATGACCGCGGACGAGATCATAGAGATATTGAGAAAGGATACGGCCTCGGTCGAAGGCTTCGAGGAGATCACCTTCACCAAGGTCCGCACCGGACCCCCGGTAGGAAAACCGATCATGGCGCGCATCAGGAATGAAAACCTCGACCTCCTCGATAGCATAGCGGACGAACTCAAATCGTATCTGGCCACGATCCCTGGGGTCAGCGACATACGCGATGACTATGACAGGGGCAAGGACGAGAAGAGGGTGATCGTGGACGAGAGGCAGGCGACCCGCGCCGATCTCACCGTGGACGATGTGGCCCTCGCGGTCCGCGCTTCCTTCGACGGCGCCATCGCCACGTCGATAAAGAGGTCCGACGAGGAGATAGACGTCAGGGTGAGATACCCGGACGCGTGGCGCTACATGGAGGGGGCCCTCGAGAGGGTGAAGATAACAAACCAGGAGGGAGACCTGATTCCCATAACCGAAGTGGCGAGGTTCGAGGAGACTCCGGGAATAAGCGGGATCAGGCACGTGGATCGCAAGAGGACCGTGACCGTGACCGGAAACGTGGACGAGAAGAGGGCTACGTCGGTCGGAGTCACGAAGAAGCTTATGGAGAAATTCAAGGGTATTGCGGAGAAGCACCCGGATGTCTCGCTCAAGTTCGGCGGCGAGTGGCAGAGGACTGAGGAGTCGATGCACGACCTCATCTTTGCGGTCTTGGTGGCGGTATTCCTGATATTCATAATTCTCGCATTCGAGTTCCAGTCGCTCATGCAGCCCTTCATCGTCATGCTTTCGATAATCTACGGCTTCTCGGGGGTCTCGCTCGCCTTCTTCTTACATGGCGAACCCATCAGTTTCCTCGCCCTCGTGGGCACGGTGGGTCTCTCGGGCGTGGTGGTCAACAATGCGATCGTGATGATCGATTTTATAAACAAGGCGCTGTCCGACGGGCTCCCTGTGCACGATGCCGTGGTGAAGGCCGCGCGCCTGAGGATCAGGCCGATATTCCTTACCACGGTCACGACGCTCCTCGGTATCCTGCCCATGGCCTACGGCATAGGCGGCCGCGACCCGTTCCTGATTCCCATGGCGCTCTCCTTCGGCTGGGGCCTGATATTCTCATCGATGTGCACCCTGTTCGTCACTCCCTGCGTGTATATGGTGGTCGACGATCTGAGGTGTCGCCTGAGGCACAAGATAGGCCTCAAGGGAGACAGGACGTGCAGCGGCGAGGGTTTCGATGATCAGACGGATGTCTGAAGACTCAAGATTCAGTCCGCGTTCGGATTGTCCGAGCCGACGTCGGCGACAGCGGAGCTCTTGCCCGGGACCGGGTACTGATGGTGCACGGCGGCGGGCTTCACGAAGCTTTCCACGGTCTTGGAACTCCCCTTGATGCTGAGCTTCGTGAAGAGCATGTCGAACTGGCGCGCCAGCTCGCTCATGAGCGCGCTCTTCGTGTTGTCGGTCAGAGACCACATCTCCTTCTTGAAGGGTCCGAAGACGTTCTTGCGCGTCTTG
This sequence comes from bacterium, assembly GCA_041648665.1. Lineage (NCBI taxonomy): Bacteria > bacterium. The sequence goes on from JBAZOP010000052.1 coordinate 4,120, forward strand.
TAGTAGAACTGCTCCTTGGTCATGTCGGGCTTTCTGTCCTTGGCGCAGTGCTCATCCAGCCACTTGTAGATGTTGTCCTTGATCGTCTTCGGGAACGCCATGGAGTCGAGGATCGTGTTCTGGAAACCCGTGGCCAGGTGCACCTCCATGGCCTGATGTTTCGGGAAGTTGTCGAATGCCGACTCGGGGAGCGTGCTCGCCCCGTGCTGCACGACTCCGCCGATGCCGAACTGGCGGCGGGCCATCTCGCCCAGCCTGTCTATGACGCCGAAGTCCAGCGCCACCTTGGCGACCGTGCCGTCCGCGAGAGGCACTCCGCCGTGGCTCGTTCCGGTCTGGATCGATATCTTGCTGATGCCCGGGGCCGTGCTCCCCATCGCCTTGTTGTAGCCCTCCATGAAGGCTGCGAGCTCCTCCGGCGTGGAGTTCTGGGTGCCCACTTCGCCGATCTCGCCGCCGATGGAGATGGTGACGCCCTTGGGCTGGCATGCCCTGACGTGTCGGGAGAGCTCGGCCGCCGTCTCAAAATTCTGTTTCTGCTGCTCCATCACCGTGGGTTTTTTGAGGTCCACGAGCGTGGAGGTGTCGATGTCGATGTTGTAGAAGCCGGCGCTGACGGACTCGGTTATCAGCTCCTTGATCGCGTCGATCTCGGCCCTGGGGTTCTCGGCGAACTTCTTCGCGCTGGTCTGGAAATGGTCGCCCTGGATGAAGACCGGCGCCTTCCAGTTCTCGCGGAGCGCCGCCCCGAGCACACAGGAGACGTATTCGGCGGGCCGCTGCGCGGTGTAGCCCATCTCGGACTTGGCGATCTCGAAGAGACAGGCGGTCGCGTCGTGCTTCTTCAGGGTCTTGAATATCGTGCGTGCGGTATCGTAGGTGAGCCCGCGCAGGTTTATCGCAGGCACGGTCATGTCTTTCCATTCATCCTTGGCGCGCGCCATGTAGAGGTCGTGGATCGAGGAGGAGGGGCAGCCTAAGGCCTGCGCGCCCTCCCATATCACCCAGCGGGCCACGTTCTTGGTGTGCTCGTCGTCGGAGAAAACCGCCGTCCACACGAGCTTGTCCATGATCTCGTGGCGGAAGCGCTGTTCGTCCTTGATCTTGAGTTTGCCGCCTTCGATATCAAAGGCGCCGGCGCATGCGGCCGTCAAATCCTGCTCGTTTTTCCAGAAATCCATCTCTTCCTCCTTGGTCACCCTCTCCCCTCGAGGGAGAGGGGGTGAAGCCTTAAATTGCAGATTATATGATGCTATGCAAGCCTTGATAAGGCCTTGGAGAGTCTGGCCACGCCCTCCTCGATCTTCGGCCTGGAGGTCGCGTAGGAGAGCCGGATAAAGCCGGGGGCGCCGAAGGGGTCGCCGCCCACCGTGGCCACATGCGCCTCCTCGATCAGATAATCGGCGAGTGCGCCGGCGTCGGCGATCTTGCTCCCCTTCCAGGATCTGCCCAGGTATGCCTTGATATCGGGCAACAGGTAGAAGGCGCCGTCGGGCGCGTGGCAACGCATCCCCGGGATGGATAAAATGCCTTCCAGCATCAGATCGCGGCGGGCGTTGAATTCCCGCCGCATGTTCTCGACCTCGTCCTGAGGCCCTTTCAGGGCCTCGATGCACGCCTTCTGCACGAAGCCCGGTATCCCCGAGTTCTGCTGGCTTATGAGCCCCGTCATCTTGGAGATGACGGTCTTGGGCCCTGCCGCGAAGCCCATGCGCCAGCCGGTCATGGCGTACGCCTTGGACACCCCGTTTATGACCAATGTGAGATCCTTGCACTCGGGGCACGCCTCTGCGATCGAGCAATGTCGCTCACCGGTGTAGAGCAGCTTCTCGTATATCTCGTCGGATATCACCGCGATCTTCTTCTCCGCGATCACCCGGCCGAGTTGTTCGAACTGTCCTCTGCCGTATGAGGAGCCGCTCGGGTTGGAGGGGTAGTTGAGGATCACGGCCCTCGTTTTTGGGGTGATCGCCTTTGCGAGCTGCTCGGGGGCGACGCGGAATGCGTCCGCTTGGTCGGCGTTGAGAATCTTGGGAACGCCGCCTGCGAGGATGACCTGGTCAGGATACGAGACCCAGTACGGCGCCGGCACGATAACCTCGTCGCCCGGATCCACGATCACTTGGAGGGCGTCATATATCGCCTGTTTTGCGCCGCAGGTGATCGTGATCTCGTCGTCCGAGTAGGAGAGGCCGTTGTCGGCCTTGAGTTTCTCGCGGACGGCCGCCCTGAGCTCCGGGATGCCGTTGCTCGGCGTGTAGCGCGTGAGCCCTTCGTCTATCGCTTTCTTGCCGACCTCTCGGATGTGCTCCGGGGTTTCAAAGTCAGGCTCGCCGACCGCGAAGCTTATGATGTCCACGCCCTCGGCCTTGAGCTTCCTCACCCTCGCCGCCATGCCCAGCGTGGCCGACGGCTGCAGCTGTTTTGCGCGGTTTGAGATGTGGATCATGGTCTCTCCGACTTGAGGAGCTTCTTCTTGAGCTCTTTCTCCACGACCGGATGTATCATCCCGCATCCGCTGCCGCCGAACCGCAGTATCTCCTTGATGATCGACGAGGAGAGGTGCGCGTACTTTCCCTCGGTCATCATGTAGAGGATCTCGATATCAGGGTCGAGGGTCTTGTTGGCGAGCGCCATCTGCGACTCGTACTCGTAGTCGCCCATGGTCCTCAGCCCGCGCAATATCGTGTGCACGCCCTTTGCGCGGGCATAGTCCACGAGCAGCCCCTCGAAGCCGTCCACTGTGACCCTGGGTTCGCCCTTGAATATCTCTCGGAGCATGCTGATGCGCTCGTCGGGCGTGAATATGGGCGTCTTGGTCGTGTTGACGGCCACGGCCACGATGATCCTGTCGAACACCTTGAGCGCGCGCTCCACGATGTTGAGGTGCCCGTCGGTGGGCGGATCGAAGCTGCCGGCTGCTATGGCTGTGTTCGGCATCATGACCTCGAAAGAAATGAGATCAGCGTTTGACCATACTTGCGGCTGTCGGTCAAGGAGAGGCCCTCTATTTCGAGTATCGGCTCCTTGGGGTGGTGCTCTACGATCACCACCGCGCCCTCGGCCATGAGGGGCGAGACTGCGAGCGCCTCGAGGGTGGGATTCACCAGCCCCTTCTCGTACGGCGGGTCCACGAAGATCAGGTCGAATTCCGTCTCCCTGCGCGAGAGCGTGGATATGGCGCGTCCCACCGTGGACTTGAGGATCACGGCGCGATCGGAGAGCTTCGTGTGAGCGAGATTTTTATGTATCGACTCTATCGCCTTGTCCCACTCCTCTACGAAGACCGCCCTCGCGGCCCCGCGCGAGAGCGCCTCTATCCCCACGGAGCCGGAGCCTGCGAAGAGATCGAGCACGCGCAGCCCGTTTACGTCGAAGAGGATGTTGAAGATCGCTTCCTTGACTTGATCGAGCGCAGGCCTCACCCGCTGGGACTTCGGCGCCACGAGCCTGTGGCCCTTTGCTGTGCCTGAGATAACTCGCATAGACGGAAATACCTAGATCACCAGGGAGACGTTCTGCACCGCCTCGATGGAGTTGAGCGATATTCCCAGCACGATCATCAGCACGATCCCCAATAAAGCGAGACAGGTGAAGGCCGTCCCCACGATGCCCAGCACGAGCCCCACCTTTGCCGCGGATTCGCCGGCAGCCGGTGCCCTCCCTGCCTTGATCGCCTTGAGCTCCATCGAGCCCAGCACGATCGCGGGTATGCCTGCCACGAAACCCGAGCATATGACGGAGAGTATGCCCAGGATAAGGGTCGTGACGGCTCGGCCGCTGGCAGCCTGGCCTGCTGCGGGGGCCGGCGTCTGCGGCTGCTCCACCGGTTTTGCCTCGGGGATGTTCTGGCTCTCCATCGCGCCTCCTTTTGTTTCCGTGCCGGAATCTGCCATAAACAGCGGGGAAATCAAGGAAATGGGGGCCTGTTTTTGGTGGACATAAGACGCAGCCTGGGTTATTTGCCGCAAATCACGGCCGGACGTGCTTTTGATCCCGGCCGATCCTACGGAGGCATGGCCATGAGGCATCTCAAGAAATCGATCATAACGGCGGCTCTTGTCATCGCACTGCCGATCTCGGCGGCGGCGAAGAAGAGCACCTATATCGCCACGGATCACCGCTTCGACTTCGTGAAGCTCACCGAGATCAAGCCCTCTGAATCGGCGGCCCTCGGCATCACGCATCCCTCGAAGCTCGACGAGCAGGGGCTCAAGTCCGCGCTCGAGTCCGTCATGCTCGCCCGCAGCTTCATCATCAAGAAGGAGGTCGATACGCAGCGCGTGTTCGACGACGGCGCGGCGAATTATCTCGCTCACAATATGTCCATAGCTTTCGCGCAGGCCAAGCCCAACGAGAAGGTCGTCTTCTCATATATGCAGAAGGATCCGGTCTTCATCATCCGCAACGACAGGCTGAACCTAGGCGAGGCCTGGATGCAGGGCGACGATCTGCACATCAAGTTCAAGAAGCTCTACGCCAAAGTGACCGGCGACGTGGACAAGCGCGGCAACGAGAGCAAGGCGGTCGCCAGGGCCCGGGGGCTCAGGATCCAGCTCGAGCTCCAGCCCGGCCAGCAGATGGCGGTGAACGACGTTGAGGAGCTGATCCTCAACATCAACTACAACTACGCGGCCGACGTGCAGAAGCGCGAGCAGCAGGCCAAAGCAGTGCCCACCTCGGGCAAGACCATGTCGGGCGAAGCCGTCGTCCTGCCTGCCGGCGAGGCCCAGGCAGCGCAGCCGGTCGAGGAGACGAAATCCAAGTCCAAATCCAAGTCAAAGGCTAAAGCATCTGATGCGGAGGCGACGGCTGCTGCTGCGGCCGCTGCCCCAGCCGCCTCCGCAGCGGGCGGAGCGGAGGGGGGGGTGGAGCAGAGGATCCGCTCGCTCGATTCGCTGCGCAAGGAAGGGCTGATAACGGACAAGGAGTACAAGGAGAAGAAGAAGGAGATACTCAAGGATCTGTAGGATGAGGGTCCCCTTATTCCTTATTTGATACCCGCCCTCCTGAAGGATGGCGGGTATTGTTTTTAAGGGCCGGTCGCGAATTGCATATGGCAAAAGTGCGGATCGACAAGTTCGTCGTGGAAAAGGGGCTGGCGCTGTCGCGCGAGAAGGCGCAGGCGCTCATCATGGCGGGATGCGTTCTGATAGACGAGACGCCGGCGACAAAACCGGGCCAGCTCGTCGACCCGGATGCCGTTGTGCGCGTGCGCGGCGAGGACCATCCCTACGTGAGCCGCGGCGGAGTGAAGCTCGCGGCGGCGTTCTCGGAGTTCAAAATAGATGCGGAGGGAAAGATCTGCATGGACGTCGGGGCGTCGACCGGCGGGTTCACCGACTGCCTCCTCAAGTCGGGTGCTGCGCGCATCTATGCTGTCGACGTGGGTTACGGGCAGCTCGACCAGAGGGTCGCGCGCGACGATAGGGTGATCGTGCTCGACCGCCAGAACATCCGTTCTCTAAAGAAGGGCAAGATCGCCGAGACCATCGACCTCGCGGTGATAGACGTCTCGTTCATATCCCTTTCCCTCGTCCTGCCCGCGGTTGACCTATTCCTCAAGGAGGGCGCCTCCGTCATTGCGCTGATCAAGCCGCAGTTCGAGGTGGGCAGGGAGTTGGTAGGCAAGGGGGGCATCGTGCGCGACCCGGCTTCGCACGAGCTTGCGATAGAGAAAGTCAGGGCCGCAGCAAAGGGGCTCGGCTGGGAAGAGCGCGGCCTCATCGAATCCCCCATCACGGGGGCCAAGGGGAACAAGGAATTTCTCATATATTTCAAGAAGCCATTGGGTCAAAATTCATGCAAAGAAGCGAAACAAGTCTTATAATTCATGGCATTGGCAAGTTATATCTCTTGCCTTTTTGCGGGGCTCTGGATATAGAGGCCCACGCCAATGGCGTATAACGATCAAATTTAAACATCATACTGAGGAGGTTTGATCATGTCCGCATTCAACATGGATTTCAAAAATCCCACCACATGGCTGCTCGCGCCGCTCGTCGCACCGTTGCTGCCGTTCGCGCTGCTCAGTGGCTGCGATGACGGAGGCTCTGCGACGGGGGATTGCACGGAGGGCGAGACGCAGCAGTGCTACTGCGCGGGCGGCGACGTGGGCGCGCAGATATGTGAGACGGACGACACATGGGGGGAGTGCGACTGCGGCAGCGCCGATGCCGACACCGATGTGGATACGGATACCGACACCGACGTCGATACGGACAGCGACACGGACGTGGACACGGATACCGATACCGATACCGACACCGACGTGGATACGGATACCGACACCGATACCGGATGCAGCGGCCTGCTCACGGATGTGTATTCTGTATCTGCTGGTTCCGATCATACTTGTGCGCTTCTAAATAGCGGTGGCGTCAAATGTTGGGGGTCTAATCATTATGGTCAGCTTGGCGATGGGAACAGTGGGTATGATCAAATGGAGACTGTGCCCGTGGATGTCGTGGGCCTCTCCTACGGTGGGGAGGTTCTCTCTGCAGGGGGAGATTTTACGTGTGCCCTTATGACTTCGGGTGGTGTCATGTGCTGGGGAGAAAACGGAGATGGTCAGATTGGCGATGGGACATTTGATGACTCAGTTGTGCCAACTGATGTCGTGGATCTCTCTTCCGGTGTATCATTAATTTCTACCGGAAGAAGACACGCATGTGTCGTGCTGGGGGGGGATAACGTCAAGTGTTGGGGATACAATGAATTCGGACAGCTTGGGAACGGGACGACAGGCAATCAAAACACGCCGGTGGATGTGATCGGTGAATCTGCTTTGACGCAGTTCGCCTCTGCTGGATACTCCCACACATGTGGATTGAATCTCTCGGGTAGCGCCATGTGTTGGGGAAACAACGCATATGGTCAACTTGGAAACGGAGCTACAAGCGATGAGCATATGCCGGTGGATGTGACGGTGGTATCCTCCGGAGCGCTGCAGACCATTGTTGCCGGCAATTTTGCTCATACATGTGGTTTGCTGACCACGGGCGGGGTTAAGTGTTGGGGATACAACGAGCTCGGTCAGCTCGGTAACGGAACGACCAGCAATTCGATATCCGCTATGGATGTCTCAGGTCTCTCATCTGGCGTGCTTGATATCGATGCAGGTTCCAATTTTACGTGCGCACTTCTTGTTACGGGTGCTGTCAAGTGTTGGGGGGATAACAGCTACGGGCAGCTCGGAAATGGCAGTACCGGCGGCTATGAAACGACTCCTGTGGATGTTGTGGGTCTCTCTTCAGGTGTTTCATCGATTGATGTTGGCAGTAGCAGCCATGCCTGCGCTGTTATGACTGCGGGTACTGTCAAGTGCTGGGGGCGCAATTTGGAAGGTGCGCTTGGTGATGGGACGACGACTAATTCAAACACCCCCGTCGATGTCGTCTGCGGGGAGTAGATAAAAACAGATATAGATCAAGGAGGATTCGACATGTCCGCATTCAACATGGATCCCAAAAATCCCACTACTTGGCTGCTGGCTCCGCTCGTCGCACCGCTGCTGCCGTTCACGCTGCTCGGCGGCTGTGATGACGGAGGTTCTGCGGCCGGGGACTGTACGGAGGGGGAGACGCAGCAGTGTTATTGCGCAGGCGGCGATGTGGGCGCGCAGGTCTGTGAGGCGGACGGCGCATGGGGGCCGTGCGACTGCGGCAGCACCGATGCCGACACGGACGTGGATACGGATTCCGACACCGATGTCGATACGGACACCGACACCGACGTGGACACGGATACCGACACCGACGTGGATACTGATACCGATACCGATACCGGATGCAGCGGCCTGCTCACGGATGTCGTTGCGATCTCCACGGGCATGACTCACGCATGCGCGCTTTTGACCACAGGCGATGTCAAGTGTTGGGGAGCCAACAACTATGGCCAACTCGGCGACGGGACGACTGATGATTCGCCTGTCCCTGTGGACGTCGTCGGGCTCCCTTCCGTTGTGGAAGATGTCTCTGCAGGAACCGAGTATACATGTGTGGTTTTGACTATAGGCGGCGTGAAGTGTTGGGGAAACAATGTGCACGGTCAGCTCGGCGACGGCACGACGACCAATTCAATCGCCCCTGTCGGGGTAGTCGGGCTTTCCTCCGCTGATTCTGTAGAGGCTTCTTTAGGTTTTATATGGACGCATACGTGCGCGTTGCTGGCTTCTGGCGGCGTACAGTGTTGGGGAAGCAACGACTTTGGTCAGCTCGGCAATGGGACTACCGATGATTCGGCTACTCCGGTGGACGTAGCGTCGCTCTTCTCTTCGACGCAATCCGTGTCTGTGGGGTATTCTGAGGCATGTGCTCTGAATTCCTCCGGCAATGCCATGTGCTGGGGAAACAATGTGTTTGGCCAGCTCGGGAACGGCATTACGGGCAACTCAAGCTTGCCAGTGAATGTGACGGTCGTCCCCTCGGGAACGATTCAGGATTTGAGTGTTGGTTTCCGCTTCGTTTGTGCCGTCCTCACTTCCGGTGCCCTCAAGTGCTGGGGGGACAACGAGTCAGGCCAGCTTGGGAACGGAAACACCACCGATTCGCTTTCCGCAGTGGATGTCGTTGGTCTTTCCTCAGGCGTAGAAACTGTTCACGCTGGCGGTTTTACCGTCTGTGCGCTCCTGACTTCTGGCGGAGTAAAGTGCTGGGGAAACAATAACAATGGTCAACTCGGTGACGGGACTACCGGTTATTCGAATGTTCCGGTTGATGTCGTTGGTCTCTCCTCGGGCGTGCAGGCTGTTTCCGTCAGTGCCGCTCTTACGTGTGCCCTCATGGATTCGGGCAACGTCAAGTGCTGGGGACTCAATGACTATGGTCAGCTCGGCGACGGGGACACCTATTATTATTCGGCAATCCCCGTCGATGTCGTCTGCGGGCCGTAGATAAATCGGGTTTTCGACAGTCTAAGACAGTTTAAGATGGATATATATTCAAGAGGTTAAAATGGCCCTGTTCAAATTGGATCTCGACAACCCGATTGCGTGGCTGCTCGCCCCGCTGCTCCCGTTCGCCTTCCTGGGTGGCTGCGCTGAGGGAGGCTCTGCGAGCTCGGGTTGTACGGAGGGCGAGACGCAGCTGTGTACCTGTACGGGCGAAGACGTCGGTGCTCAGGTCTGCGAAGCGGACGCCACCTGGGGGCCGTGCGATTGCAGCGGGGGAGATGCCGACACGGATGTGGACGGCGACTCCGATGTGGATGGTGATACCGACGCGGATACGGACACGTGCCCTGACGGCTTTCTCGGCGGTGTGGTTGAAGTTTCTGCCGGTGACGGTTACACGTGCGCGCTTTTGAATACAGGCGGCCTCAAATGCTGGGGGAACAACGGACTTGGTCAGCTCGGCGATGGCACGATGTATAATTCATACGTTCCCGTGAACGTCGTCGGCCTCTCTTCTGATGTGTATGGTTTCTCCGCCGGTTCTTGGTATGTTTGTGCCGTCATGACCTACGGCGGCGTCAAGTGCTGGGGGGGCAACGGAAGCGGTCAGCTCGGCGACGGGGCTACCTACTATAATTCGAGCGTTCCCGTCGACGTTGTTGGCCTCTCCTCGGCCATGGAGGCCGTCTCAGCCGGTTCCTCGCATACGTGTGCGCTCATGCAGTCGGGCGGCGTGAAGTGTTGGGGAAATAACTACTATAGTCAACTCGGCGACGGTACGGCGGATAATTCATACGTTCCCGTGAGCGTAATAGGTCTCTCTTCGAACGTCGATGCTGTGTCTGTCGGCAACGTATCGTATACATGTGTGCTTTTGACTATGGGCGGACTCAAGTGCTGGGGGTACGATGGTCAGGGTCAACTCGGCGACGGAATCGCCGGTGGCCATGAGATAACTCCAGTCGATGTCGTGGGCCTTTCCTCCGGCGTGGAGGATATCTCCGCAGGCAGCAACCATACGTGCGTGATATTGGCCTCCAGCGGTGTGGAATGCTGGGGGGGCAATGACCATGGCCAGCTTGGCGACGGCACCTTTGATGATTCGGCTGTTCCCGTCAACGTCGCGGGTCTTCCCTCAGGCGTGGAGGATGTCTCCGCCGGATACAGGCATACGTGCGTGGTTATGACATCAGGCGCTGTTATGTGCTGGGGAGAGAACACGTGGGGCCAGCTTGGCAACGGAACCTGTGACGATTCGGCCACCCCCGTCAGCGTCGTCGGCCTCTCCTCGGGAGTGAAGAGCGTTGCCGTGGGAGATGACCATACGTGTGTGGTGATGACCTCCGGCGGAGTGAAGTGTTGGGGAGACAACGAATACGGCCAGCTTGGCGTCTGGCCGGCCAGTTTTTCAAACACCCCCGTCGACGTCGTCTGCGGGGAGTAGGTGAGACAGAAATAGCTAAGGCCAAGGGGAACAAGGAATTTCTGGTCCTGTTCAGAAAACCGCAGATATAGCGCAGAGAAGCATCCGAGACCTAAACGCCCTTCGGGCGGCGAGCGGCAAAGCTGATTCCAGGCAGCAGGGCGCGCATCGCTGCCTCGCCGGCCGCGATCGCCTGTCTTCCCTTGTGGAAGTCCAGTATTTCGATCCCCGCAAGCGCGGGTTTCACCACCATCAGGTCGCCGGCCTCCCGGATGCTTATCTCCGAGAGCCTGCGTTCATATATGGAGATCGTGGAAAGTATGATCTCCAGTATCGGCGGCGTCAGCCTCCTGTTGTCCCTGGCCTTTTCGTAGCTCGTCACTATCCGCCTGAGGGAGTTGCGCAGCCAGTCCTCGCCCTCGTCGTCCTCTATCTCGGTGAGCTCCTTCTCCAGCTTGAGCTCGGAGCTGCCGTTGGATGTGCAGGCGAGGCCGGTGTTGTCCGGGAGCGAAAGATTTTTTTCCACTTGGCGGTTGACCCTCACCGCGATGACGAACTCCGCGCCCAGCTCGAACGCGAGCCCCAGGGGCAGGGGATCCGACACTCCGCCGTCCACGAGTATGCGGTTGCCGCAGATCGCCGGCGTGAATACTCCGGGTATGGATATCGACGCCCTTATGCTTTCGAGGAGGTCCCCGGCCTTGAACACGATCCGCTCGCCCGAATACAGGTCGGTGGCCACGCAGGCGAAGCGGGGGGAGAGCCCTTCGATCGACCTGCCGGCTACATAGGGTTCCAGGAGCTTCTTCACCCGCTTGCCGTCTATCAGCCCGCCGCGCTTGAATGTGGGCAGGAAGAGCTTGGCCATCTCCGTGATCGAGAATCTCGCCGCAAGTTCCTCCAGCGCCTCGATCGTCGTGCCCGCGGCGTAGAGCCCGCCGATCAGTGCGCCTGCCGAGGCGCCGGCGATGCAGTGCAGCCGGATGCCCTCCTGCTCAAGCACCTTGAGCACGCCGACGTGGGCGAAGCCGCGCGCCCCGCCGGAACCGAGCACGAGCCCCACCTTGGTCCCGCTCCCCAGGAGACGCTTCAGCCGCGCGATGAATGACATATCGGGCACCCCTTTCCTTGACTCTACATGGTTCAGCAGGCCCGGTGCAAGGCGAACGGGACGAAAGGCCTCGGCCGCGGGCTGCGGGATTTTGGCCTTGTGATAGCTCCGCATAGTTGGTACGAATGCGCCGGTACAACACAAGGAGATCATATGACCCGCATATTCAAGTCCAACGAGCTGATCGTGAAGTGCAACGACAAACCCGGCCTGCTCGCGAAGGTGACCGCTCCTCTCGCAGAGGCGCGCATCAACCTCAACGCGATCTGCGCTTACAGGATGGATGGCGCGGCCCAGTTTCACATCCTCACCTCCGACAACAAGACCGCGAAGCAGTTCCTGGGCAAGGCTGGCTTTGAGGCGAAGGATCGCGAGGTGATCGTGCTCGAAACCGAGAACGAGTCGGGCACGCTGGCTCGGGCGGCTCAGCAGCTGGCGCAGGCGGGCGTGGACCTGGACTACTGCTATGCGACAGCTGGCAACAGCCCGGGCACGACCTGGATCGTCTTCTCCACGGAGTCCATAGAGCGGGCGATGAACGTGATTCCCTGATCTTGCATTCCCGCGCGCCGATGCTATATAGTTCCCTGAAATTTTTAGGTATTTGGGGGATTCTTGGGCTTTCATCGAACAATAAGCATCCTTGCCGCGGTCTCGCTGGCGATATTTTTTGCAGGCTGTTCCGGCAAGGAGGGGCCGAAGGCCCACAGGCTTGCGGAGAAGAACAAGACCATAAAGCTTGAGGGCAAAGAAAAAGAGGACCCGTATCTCTCGTTCATCAAGGCGAACCTCCTCTCCATGGAGGACGAGCCGAAGAAATCCACATCTGAAATCAAGAAGCTGATCCAGCAGGAGCCCAAGATAGCGTATCACCACTATCTCCTCGCGCAGAACTACGCGACCGAGGGGTTGCTGCCGCAGGCGATATCCTCATGCCAGGCCGCCATCGAGCTGGACCCGTCGCTCCTGGAGGCGAGGCTTTTTCTGGGCAAGCTCTATCTCGCGAAGGAGTCGTACGCGCAGGCGGTGAAGGAGCTGCGCGACGTGATCCGCCGCGACCCGTCCATCGAAGAGGCGTACATACAGCTAGGCCGCGCGCATCTCGGCCAGAAGGATTACGCGGCTGCGATAAAGGCGATGCAGAGCCTTTTGCGCGTGAACCCGGACTCGTCGATAGCCTACTATTACATAGGCTCGATCTACGAGCAGAATCTCAAACAGTCCGACAAGGCGATCGCGGCCTTCAAAGCTGCGCTCGAGATCGAGCCGAACAACGTCACCATCCATCATGCGGTCGCGGAGATCTACCTCGCGAAAAAACAGCTCGCGAAGGCGCTGGAGAAGTACGAGGAGATCGCGCGCATGGAGCCGGAGGACATCTCCACCCAGCTCAGGATCGCGCTGATCCACTATGAGATGAAGCAGTACGACAAGGCCATCGAGGTCTTCGAACGCATCCTCGCGAGCAATCCCGAAGCGGACAAGATCCTCTTCTACCTGGGGATGCTGCACGAGAGCGTCGATGCGCCGGAGAAGGCGATGGAGAGGTTCGCCGAGGTCCCCCCGAACTCGACCTACTACAGGGACGCGCGTCTGCACCTTGCCTCGCTCCTTCGGGAGGCGGGCCGCAGCGAAGAGGCGATCATAGCGATGAGGGAGGCGGCGGCCGCCAAGCCCAAGACCCCTGAATTTCACGAGCTGCTCGCCGCGCTCTTGGAGGAGCAGGGGGATCTGCCGGGCGCGCTGCTCGTGGTCGAGGAGGCGAGGCGCATCAACTCCAAGAACGAGCACCTGGCGTTCATGCAGGGGATACTCTACGAGAGGCAGGGAAACCGCGGCAAGGCCGTGGAGGCCATGCAGGACGTCCTCAAGATCAACCCGCAGAACGCGAGCGCGATGAACTACATAGGCTACACGTACGCCGACTCGGGGGAGCGTTTGTCCGAGGCGCTGGAGTACGTGCAGAAGGCGCTCCTGCTCAGGCCGGACGACGGCTACATCATGGACAGCCTGGGCTGGGTCTATTTCAAGATGGGGGATTCAGAGAAGGCGCTCAAGTATCTCATGAAGGCCGACAAACTCGTCCCCGGGGAGCCGACCATCCTCTATCACATCGGCGAGGCGCTGCTGAGCCAGGGCAAAGCGAACGAGGCCATAAACTATCTGAGGCGTTCGCTCGATGCCGGCGAAAAGAGGGAGAGCCCGGACAAGAGGGAGATCGAAAAAGTCCGCAGCAGGATCGAAGAGCTCAAGGGCAGCGCGAGATGAAGAAATATCTTGTCGCAATCTGTGTTCTCTCGGTTGCGCTTGCCGGATGCGCGAAGGGCGGAGCGAAGAGCGCCGTCCGGATGACCGGTGAGCGGACCCGCGCCGCAACCGAGCTTGCGCAGAGGCTTCGCGACTTCGAGTCGGCCACCGCGAAGATCAAGGCGCTGGTCTCCCTCAGCATCGATTCCGAGGAGCGCAATTTGAGGAGCGATGCCGCGGTCCTCATCGAGAGGCCGAACCGCATCAGGATCGATGTCATGGACTCGCTGGCCGACGTATGGGCGCAGGCGGGCAGCGACGGCGACACGGTATGGCTCTACGTACCCGGCAAGAAGAAGCTCTATGAAGGTCGCGCCACGGCGGGCAACATGAGCAGGCTCGTCTCCTTTTATCTTACGCCCTCCGATCTCATAGCGCTCGTGGCCGGCTCGCCGCCGATGGCGGAAGGCGAAGAACTTGAAGAGGCCGGCGCGGGCAAGGAGAGGCACTTCGTCTTTGCTCAAAGCGGCCTGCGCTGCTGGCTCGATAAGGGAGTCAAGGGCAGGGTCTCGCGCTGCGAGAAGGTCTCGGACAGCGGAGGGCTCGACTACGAGATAACCTTCGCAGATTACAGGGCAAAGGGCGGAGCAGCCTTCCCCCATTCCATCGATGCGAAATTTCCGGGGCGAGGTGCCGGCCTTTCGATACGATACCGCGAAGTGGAGGTCGGCGGCCTGATGGACCCCGAATCGTTCGAACCCCCCAAGGTGCGCGGCGTCAGCACGCACAGGTACAAGAGATGAGCTTTTTGCGCTACATCCTCATCGTCGTCGTGCTCGCGGCGACTCTGCCGCTTGCATCGTGCAAGGGGATCGTCGAGCGCAGCCCCGGGCGTCTGGTGCAGACGCTTCCCTCCGATCCGCCGACGCTCAACCCCATCGTCGCAAGCGACAGCACGTCCGGTGAGGTGACGGGTTATATCTACGAATCGCTTCTGGACAGGGACAACTCGACCTTGGAACTCAAACCCAGGCTCGCCGACTCCTGGGAGGTCTCCGCGGACCACCTCTCCTATACGATGAGGCTGAGGCAGGGGGTGCGCTGGCACGACGGGAAACCCTTCACTGCGGACGACGTGGTCTACACGTTCGAGAGGATGATGGACCCCAAGGTGGACGCGGCGAACCTGCGCAACTACTTCAAGGACGTGAAGGGGGTCGAGAAGCTGGACGACTTCACCGTGCGCGTGATCTACAGGGAGCCCTACTTCAAGGCGCTGGAGATCATAAGCGGCGCGACGATCATCCCGAAACACATCTTCGACGACGGCGCCGACTTCAATTCGCATCCGGCCGGCCGCAGGCCGATCGGCACCGGCCCCTATCGCTTTGAGGAGTGGAAGAGCGGCCGCTCGATAAGGCTCACGAGGAACGAGGACTACTGGGGGCAAAAGCCCGATATCTCCGGGATCGACTACAAGGTGGTGCCCGACAGCACGGTCAGGTTCCAGCTCCTCAAGAAACAGGCGACCGACCTGGAGACTCTCAGGCCGATACAGTGGGCGAGGCAGACCGAAGGGAAGAAGTTCGAGGCCGATTTCGCCAAGTATCGCTACTGGCTTCCTAATTATTCTTACATCGGCTGGAATATGCAGAGCCCCCTCTTCTCCGACAAGCGCGTGAGGCGGGCGATGACCATGCTCGTCAACCGCGAGCAGTTGCTCAAGGAGATACTGCTGGGCCAGGGGGAGATTGTGACCAGCGGCTTCTACAAGTTCGGTCCGCAGTATGACAAATCGATCGAGCCGCTGCCGTACGACCCCGCAGCCGCGAAGGAGCTCCTCGCCGAGGCCGGCTGGTCGGACCACGACGGGGACGGGGTCATCGACAAGGACGGGATGCCGTTCAAGTTCACGCTGCTCGCCGGCGCAGGCAGCGTATTCGCCCGCAGCGTGGGCCTCATCATGAGGGAGGACATGTCGCGCGCGGGCATAGAGATGGAGATACGCCAGCTCGAGTGGGCGACGATGCTCAAGCTGCTCGCCGACCGCAGCTTCGAGGCGACGCTGCTCGCGTGGTCTCTGCCGATCACGCAGGACCCCTACCAGGTCTGGCATTCCTCGCAGTCGGACAAGGGCTCCAACGCCGTGGGTTTTGCGAACAAGAGGGCCGACGAAATATTGGAAGCTGCGCGCAGGGAGTTCGACGACTCGAAGAGGAACGCGATGTACACGGAGCTGCAGAGGATAATCTTCGAGGAGCAGCCCTACACCTTTCTCTTCATCAACCCGTCGCTCGTCGCGGTGTCGAAGCGGTTCGGGGACGTGAAGGAATACAGACTGGGGCTCGATCCCAGGGAGTGGAGCTTGAAGCCTTGGACCAGGCTGATACAGTGGTGAGAGAATGTTCAAATATGCGATAAAGAGATTGCTCCTCATGATACCCACGCTCCTGGGCATCATGGTCATCACGTTCGCCGTGGTGCACATGGCCCCGGGCGATCCGGCCTCCCTCAAGGCGCAGACCGCGACGGAGATGCTCGCCTCCGAGGGGATGACGCGCGAGATCGTGGAGAAGACGCGCGAGCTCTACGGCCTCGACAAGCCGCTGCACGTGCAGTTCCTCCTCTGGGCGAAGAGGGTCGTCACGCTCGACTTCGGCGAATCATATCGCGATCACAGGCCCGTGATCGCCAAGATCGGCGAGGCGCTGCCGATCACGTTGGCGCTCAACATCATCACCATACTGGTGATCTATCTCATCTCCGTGCCGATAGGCGCGTACTCG
>JBAZOP010000053.1 GCA_041648665.1 bacterium
TCTCCTCCGCAGAAGAGCCTGCCCTCCCTGGAGCCGGTCTTTATGTACTCGCGGATCTTGTCGAAGGAGGATTTGTTGACCACCGGTCCCATCCAGTTCGCGGGGTCACGCGTCGGCCCGACTTTTATCTTCTTAGTGCGCGCGACGAGCTTCTCGATGAAGGCGTCATAGACTTTCTCGTCCACGATCGCCCGCGAGCATGCGGAGCACTTCTGCCCCTGGAAGCCGAACGCGGATATCGCGATGCCCTCTGCTGCGGCGTCCAGATCCGCCTCGTTGTCCACTATCGCAGCGTCCTTGCCGCCCATCTCCGCCGTGATCCGCTTGATCCATCTCTGCCCTTCATGGTGCTTTGCAGCCTGCTCTACGATGTGCAGCCCCACGTCGCGCGAACCGGTGAAGTTGATGAAGCGCGTCTTCGGGCTCGCGACGAGGTGTTCACCTGCATCGGAGCCGCTGCCCGGCAGGAAATTGATGACGCCGTCGGGGAAACCGGCTTCGCGCGCGAGCTCCACCACCTTTGCTGCGATGATCGGCGAGTCGCTCGCTGGCTTCACGACTACGGTGTTTCCGGCGGCGACCGGCCCGATCGTCATGCCGGCCATGATCGCACACGGAAAGTTCCATGGCGGGATAGCCACGCCGGCGCCGAGGGGGATGTACTCCAGCTCGTTTCGTTCGCCGGGCCACTGGCAGACCGGGTGTTTGCCGCCGTAGCGGATCGCCTCGCGGCCGTAGAACTCGCAGAAGTCGATCGCCTCCGCCGTGTCGCCGTCCGCCTCTGCCCAGCTCTTGCCGACCTCGTAGACCATGGTGGCCGAGAGCTCGTGTTTTTTCTCGCGCATCTTCGCTGCGAGCTTTACCACGAGGGTTGCGCGTTCTTCCGGGGTGGTCCTCTTCCAGGATTCAAAAGCCTTCCATGCAGCGTCGAGAGCGGCCTCCGCGTCTTTGGCGGTCCCCTTTTCGACGATGCCCACGACCTCATCTTTTTTGGCCGGATTATATGATTTTATCTTGCCGCTGGAGCGCACCTCTTTGCCGCCGAGGATCATGGGATAGGTAGCGCCCAGCCGGCCCTCGACCTTTGATAGGGCTTCCTCCATCAGCTTTCTATTTTCTGGTTTTGAAAAGTCGGTGAACGGCTCGTTCTTGAAAGGGGAAAGCATCGCTGCCTCCTTGAGTTTAGGGCCAAAATCTCAAGGATGTCTAATAGATAGGCTTCAGGAAGTCAATCTCGCGTGGCAGGCTGTTGGATCTCTCAGAACGGCTCGTCGTCGACCGAGTAGGGCTCCTCGGAATCATTCGTATTATATGATATCTCCTTCGGGTCCGGCCCGTCGAAGCCGGCACCGTCCTCCTCCACTCCTATGCTGTCCTCACCGCCTTCTTCGTCCTCGATGGTCTTCTCCTCTGGGTTTGCGCCGGTCTCGACGGATATGAGGTGCTCTACGCCATTGCGCGTGACGGGGCCCCTGGAGGCCAGCAGGATCTTGTCCTCTTCTTTGCCGGGTCCCACCGCCCTTATCTCCACTGCCGCTGTGCCGGTCCCGAGCAGGCCGACCTCGCGGGCCGCGGCCTTGGAGAGGTCGATGATGCGGCCGTGCGCAAAGGGCCCCCTGTCGTTGATGCGGACCAGGGTAGACTTGCCGTTCTCCAGGTTCGTGACTTGCACCGTGGTCCCGAAGGGCAACGTCCGGTGCGCGGCCGTCATGGCGCCCGTGTTGAAGCGCTCGCCGCTGGCGGTCTTCCTGCCGTGAAAGCCCGGTCCGTACCAGGAGGCCTCGCCTTGCTGGCGGAAGCCGATCGCCCCCTTCTGCGCGTGATACGGGGCGCACGAGGCAAGGAGCACCGCCGATATGGCGAGCAGCAAGAGCTTTTTGTTGGACAAGCAAATGCCTGACATCTTATCCTGCTCCTTGGGGAACAAGCCGTTTGTCATGCTCCAATTGCGACTGCTTAATATAAAAAACTATACCAAGATAGAAAAAGATAAAACTGAATGAGATGATTGAAAAAAACCTAGATTTAAAGAACCGCCAGTGAGTGTGAAAAAGTCTAGCGCATGTCGGCCGCACTGTAAAGGAGGAATTTTTCAATGTCGTACGCACACTTTATATACGATGTCTCTGAACGCAACTCTGATCTCTTTTACGCGACCGGCTTTCTTGCGCCCGATCCGTTTGTATTCTTCAGCGTGAAGGGAAAAAAATACGCGGTCCTCTCCGACCTGGAGATCGACAGGGCCAGGCGCGAGGCGAAAGTGCACAAGGTCCTCTCCCTCAATCCGTTCATTGCGCTTGCTCGAAAGAAGAAAAAGGATCCCACGCAGGCGGACGTGATCCACGAGATACTCGCAGAGCACAGGATAAAGCGGCTCGCAGTGCCGGTCGATGCGCCGTACGCGCTCATGGAGGCGCTGCGCAGGAAGGGCTACGCCATCGAGGCGGGTCCGTTCCCCTTCTTCGAGGAGCGGCTCGTGAAGGGCAAGGAGGAACTTCGTTACATAACCGCGTCCCAACGTGCGGTCTTCGCGGCGATGGGGCTGGCGCGCGATACCCTGGCCAAGAGCAGGATAAAGGACCGAAGGCTCGTGTACAGGGGAGAGGCTCTCACCTCTGAGCGGCTGCGCACGATGATAAACGTCTTCCTGTATGAGCGCGGGTTCGAGGCCGCGGGCACCATCGTCTCCTGCGGCAGGCACGCCATAGACCCGCACGACGTGGGCGCAGGGCCGCTTATGCCGCACTCATCGATAATCGTGGACATCTTCCCCAGGTCGATCAAGACGCGCTATTTCGGCGACGCCACGCGCACGTTCTGCAGGGGCCGCGCGCCGGAGGCGCTGCGCAGGATGTATGAGGCGGTCAAGGCGGCACAGCGGATGGCCGTGGAGATGGTGCGGCCCGGCGTGAACGGCCGCGCGATACACGAGGCTGTGCACCGCTTCTTCGACGAGTGCGGATATCCCACGCGCGTCTTCCGCGGTCGCAACGAGGGATTCTTCCATGGCACGGGCCACGCGATCGGGCTGGATGTGCACGAGGAGCCTGCGCGCATCACGTATCGCGATTATATATTGAAGAAGGGCAACGTGATGAGCTGCGAGCCCGGCCTCTATTATCCCGGCATCGGCGGGGTGCGCATCGAGGACCTGGTGTGCGTCACCGCCCGCGGCTGCGAAGTCCTCGGCCGTTTCCCGAAAGTCCTTGAGATAATCTGATTGTGCGATTGATTCTGCAGACGGAGCGGATCGGGAGCATTTGTCTCGCTTCGGCTCTTCGGCTCAGACGCCGCCTCATCGCCTGCGCATCAGGCGCCGCAGCATTGCAGGCTTGGAAAGCGGCGCCTTCTGACGCCGCTCGACAAACACTCCCGACCCGCTCCGTCAAAGCGGCATGACATGCCTGTGTTGTTTTAAATTTTATTTTTGACCCGGGAGTTTACCCGGGAGGAATAGGGTATGCCAGTTTGCCGCCGCACGGTAATCAGCCACTGAAGGATTGATCTTGCTGATGATCTGCCTGAGACTTAGCGTTATTTCAAAAGCCTGACCGCTGAGAAGATCTTCGGCCGTTTGGAGTCTGTTGTACACCTCGATCCAGTCCTCCCCAGAGAGTGGCAGGGCGTTTAGATCTGTTATATCCCCTTGAATATAATCTTGCTCTGAAAGGGGAGTCTCCAGATCCGTAGCCGTCGTCAAATCCGCCTTCATGAGCTGCGCCCATGCGGCACCAAGTGTGGCCGTGATGGCATGGATGGCGTAGGTGTTTTTGCGGGGAATCATCTGCTCCATTCCGGTCTTGAATACCGCTTCCATAAGACCGTTGCCCGGGTGTCCTGCGGCCCATGCCGCATGCAGGGCGCGCGGGTAGGCGACATTGAATGAGATGGAATCGCTTTGTTTGAGCGCCTTGAGCCACATGTCGGCTTCATTGCGCAGTCTCTTGTTTGAGGGCTCTCCCTCGGTTCTTTTCTTTAAGGCCCTCATGATTTCATGGATCATCGGTGGTGCATACATGTGACCGAGTTTTGTAAAGAGGGCCGCGGACGATAGCAGGTCATTTTCTGCCCCTGCATCCCTGTTCTCAAGCCAGGCCATTTCATAACCTGCATTAATGGCTCCCCGCATGAAAATATACTCTGCGAATTCCGATCCTGTCTTGTCATCAGGCGGTGCAGTCAGATCTTCAATTTTAATGGCGCGCAACCTGCGTGCACGGATGATGTTTAAATGCTGTTCAAACGCATCAAACCCGAGGTGGGCCGCTTGGTACCGATGAACCGTGCACGCGCGCTGCATTATCGAATCCCCTTGACCCCTGTTCGCCGGATCGGAAGGGTCGACCAATCTGCGCTCATGCAAAAAGGCAAGCTGCTCCCTCACTGAAACTTGTTCACGGGGATGGCCCGGATCCGGGTCTCGAACGTCGCGCAGCCTGGCGGGTGAGGGCCTGTCCAACAGGTCCTGCAGGTACTGCCAATCCCGGGCATAACCGCTCTGCGACGCGAGGGCCTGCTGATACTGTTCCGCGGAAAGCCCGGGCGCTGTCTCAGGCCGGGGACTCCCGTCTATTGCCAGCAGGGGGGCGAGGGGGGCGGGCGAGGGCGCGTCCGTGCCCAGACCGGGGATGCCGAACGGCACTGAGTTGGTGAGCTCACAGAGCTGTCCGAATTTTCCGGCGAAATTCGCGGGTATGGAACTCGGTAACACTATCCCTGAATACTGTGTGAAGCCTGGCATAGGCGGCTCCTTGAAGTGAGTTTACCGGTCCGTAGCCCAATATTATGCGACACGCAAGAGGAAAAAGTGGAGAGGTGCCTTGAAGGGCAGGCGCTTGTTATTGAATGTGGCGCCGTCGCAATGGGACGGACCCGACCTGCCTGCCGGTAGGCAGGGAGCCTGTCACATTACTGCGGTCCCCAGGCGGGGTCGGAGAAGTTGGTGCAGAGGCCGTCCTGGCACTTGACGAGCTCGGGGGCGCAGGCCATCAGCGTGCACGCATTGTTTTCATCGCACACGTCGGCAATGCTCTCCTTCACCTGCTGCTCGTATTCCATGTTCACGGCTATGACCCTGCCTCCGTTGCAGTGGTCGCAGCATCCGAGCTCGATCACGACGCAGTCGTCGTCGCCATCGCAGGCCTGCCAGTCGGGCGATGCCTCATCCGAGTAGGAGCACTCGCCCTCTATGCAGCGCGGCACGAACGAGGCGCAGCCCATCTCGGTGCACACGTCCTCCTCGCCGCAGCTCTCGCTGTTTCGCTCCGCGACCTCTGTCTCGAACTCGCGATTCACCGCCACCGCGAATCCGCCGTTGCAGTGGTCGCAGCACCCGAGCTCCACGATCGCGCAGTCGTCGCCGTCCACGCACGCGATCGTATCTCCCGATAGCGGCACCGGGTTGCTCACGCCGGGAAACGGCGATTTCACGATGTTGGGGAGTCCTCCGCCGGCGCCGTCGCATGCCGCGCATGCCAGGGGGATTGATATGCAGAGGATCAAGATGCAGTTCTTCATGGCAGACCTCGTGTTTGAGCTCGTTCTATAACACACTTATCGCTGGGCTGAAGGATTTGTTGCGCGAATTATTGGTGAGGCCACACGCCCAGCCATTCCGCCCTGGGCGGTGATTTTATCAGGAATTTCGCCCGGTTGAGGAAGAGCTGCGAAGGTCCGTCGTGCGGATGGGACATGAGGAGTTCTCCGAAGAGGTGGGCTGCGCGCTCGAAGTCGCCTTGCATGTAGGAGGCGCGGGCGGCGAGGTACTTGGGCAGCTGCGGCATTATCACGCCCACCTCGCCCACGAGTTCGTGGATGAGCGTCGGTTTGTCGCCTGCCGCCATGATGAGGTCGAGCGGCCTGAATCTGAAGGATCGCTCGCAGAGCTTTCGCACGTCGTCGTTCACGATGACTGAGGTCCTGTAGGTGCGGTTGAGCGTGCGCAATATCGCGGCGGATTCCATAGCAACTCCGACGACGCCGAAGCCGGCGGCGCCAGCGGGGCCGAGCTCGCCCGCTGCGGCGCGGCCCTGCCAGATGCCGATGCCGATCGAAAGCCGCTCGATGCCGTATCTCTTCGCCGTATCTTCGCGCGCCGCGGAGATCGCGTGCTGTGTCGCGATGGCGCTCCTGCAGGCCGAGTGGGCCTTGTTCTCGTCGGCCGTGAGGGCGCCGAACGAAGCGCGGCATTCGTCCGAGGACCAGGACTCTATGAACGCGCCGTACTCGAGCAGCGGGCGCGATACCGTGTTTCGGAACCTGCGCATAAATGAGCAGAGTAATCTGGGCTCGAGGAATGCGGCGATCGAGCCGAAGCTGCGGATGTCGATCGCGTAGGCTGCGATTTCGCAGGGCCTTCCCTCGGGTTCGAACGCGTGCCCGGTCGAGAGGGCGGCCTTGAGCGAGTGCTGCGAGAGCCTCATGCAAAACTGCGCGCTGCGCCTCTTGGCCGGCAACTCCACTGCAAAGAGGTTCCATATCCACGACGTCGCGAGGAGCGCGACCAACGCCGCTGCGAAATGCATCGACGGCAGCAGGAGTGCGGCGGAACTGACGAGGGCCGCGCCTGCCACGAGGGATGCGATCGCTGCGCCGAACACCAGCAGCGTCCTCCGCTTCATCGAAAACCGCATGAGGATCGCGAAGTAGAGGAGGGCCGCCGCCGCTATCGCTATCGAGGTCCACGGCTGCGCTGCGAAGGAGCGGAAGGGGGAGCTGTCCGTCAGTTGGCCCATGGCGCACGCCTGTATCTCGGCCGCGCTCATCCGGCCGAGCGGAGTTTTGTACATTGCGGCGATCGTGGGCTCGGTCACGCCCAGCAGGACGATCTTCTCGCTGATCTTTTCAGCGTCCGCGTCGCCGGCCGCGACGTCCTTGGCGCTCACGAGCGTGCGGTCGGCAGAGCATCCCGCGAAGTCGATGCCCAGCGAGCCGTCGGGGCCCGTGGATACGGCCCTCTCTCCTATGTTTATCCCAGCCGTCTTTCCGGCGGAGTCCTCCGATATGAGCGGCGTGAATCCGCCTGCTCGCGAGGAGGCGGCGAGCGCCAGCGCCGGGTAGATCCTATGGCCGAGTCTGGCGGCAAGCTTGTGGCTGCGCACGACGCCGTCGCCGTCGGGGAAGATGTTCAAGAATCCGTCGGCCGCAAAGCCTTCGCGATTTATCGTGGCGCTGTTTACGCCCGTCATCGCGGGTAGTGTCGAGTCGTCCCTGGGCTGGGCGGGCAGGGCGACGCCCTCAGCCGCGCGCGCGGAGGCGTCAGCCGTCTTTTCGTAGTCGACGGGCAGATCCGCAAGTGCGGGATAGAACTCGAAACCATACGAGATGAAGCGCCTGTTGTCCGATTCCTGGAACCTGCGCGCTGTGCCCGCGTCGAGCGCCGTAGTCACTTTGTCGTCCAGGACCACGATCTTCGCGTTCGTGAGCCTCAACTGGTCCATGATCTTCGCGAGTACGTCCTGTCCCCAGGGCCAGGGTCCGAGCTCCACGATCGAATTTCGGTCGACGGCGACGATGCTCACCGCGGTCTCGCGCGCAGGCGTTCCCAGCGATGCGGCACGCTGTATCGGGTCCTCCAGCGCTGGCCCCAGCTTCGGGATGAGACCC
Source organism: bacterium (assembly GCA_041648665.1). Taxonomy (NCBI): domain Bacteria; species bacterium. Next base: position 7,606 of record JBAZOP010000053.1, read on the forward strand.
AGGAGCATGAGCAGCACGAAGACCGCCGCCAGCAGTTGCGCCTGGCTTGTTTTTTTTACAAGGCTGAAGAGTCCCTTCATCTTGCCCTCTCGAACATGGTCTTGATTCCGCGGGCCGCCTGTTTGATGCGCTCCTCGTTCTCGACGAGCGCGAAGCGTACGAATCCTTCGCCCTGGTCTCCGAAACCCGCGCCCGGCGATACCGCTATCGACGCCTCGTCGAGCAGTTTATTGCAGAACGCGACCGAGCCCATGGAGACAAAGCGATCCGGGATCTTCGCCCACGCGAACATCGTTGCCCTGGGCCTGTCGATCCGCCAGCCTGCGCGCGCGAGTCCGTCGCAGAGCGCATCGCGCCTCGCCCGGTAGATTTCGCAGATTTCGCTCACGCATTCGTCCGAGCGCTGGAGAGCGACCGTGGCCGCGATCTGGATCGGCTGGAACATGCCGTAGTCGAGGTAGCTCTTTATGCGCGCGAGCGCGGCCACCATCTCGTGGTTGCCTAGGCAGAAGCCGACCCTCCAGCCAGGCATGGAGAAGCCCTTGGACATGGAGTAGAACTCGACCGCCAGCTCTTTCGCGCCTTTCACCTGCAGTATCGACGGGGCGGAGTATCCGTCGAAGCACAGGTCTGCGTACGCGAGATCATGGATCACGAGGATATTGTTCGCGCGCGCGAACTCCACCACCTTCTCGAAGAAGGAGATATCCACGACCTGCGCGGTCGGGTTCGAGGGGAACGATATGATCATGATCTTAGGCCTAGGCCACGTGCTCTCCGCCGCCCTCTTGATCTCCTCGAAGAAATCCAGGTCAGGCGCTATGCGCACGTTGCGCAGGTCAGCGCCCGCGATGATGACCGAGTATGCGTGTATGGGATAGGTGGGGTTGGGCACCATCACCACGTCTCCCGGTGATGTGAGCGCGAAGACCAGGTGTGCGAGCCCCTCCTTTGTGCCGATGGTTGCGATCGCTTCGGAGTCGGGGTCGAGGGCCACGTCGTATTTGTTTCTGTAGCGCGCGCAGATCGCCTCCCTCAGTTTGTATATCCCCCTGGAGAGCGAATAGCGGTGGTTGATCGGTTTGGACGCGGCCTCGCAGAGCTTGTCCACGATGTGGCCCGGGGTGGGGAGATCAGGGTTTCCCATGCCGAGGTTTATTATGTCTCTGCCCTCCTGCCGCGCCCGGCGCATGTGCCCCGCGACCTCTGCGAGCACATACGGCGGCAGCCTCTCTAACCTGGGAAAATTCATCTATCCCCCATCTATGGATTGTGTTTATAGCCTGTGATGGATAATAAGTCCACGCAGGATGGAGGTGCAAGTCCGCGGTGAGGATCATAGAACAGATACTCGATGGCATCGATGACGCGCCCCTCAGCGAGGCGCATCTCTTCGACAGGGCATGCCTTGTGAAGTCCAGGCATGCCGGCGTCGCGTACAGATTTCGCGAAGAGCGTTCCATGAGCGGGGCCCCGGCAGCACAGGGCGCGATGGAGCTCGCGAGGCTGGCGTTATCTTCAGAGCTGGACAAGGCCTCTGTCGGCGTCGCTGCCATCAATTCCCTTATCGAGCTCAGGGGCGCGATTCCGTGCCCAGGCAGCGGGACCTCGCTCCTAATGGAATGGGGGGCCGGTCGGGACGTGGCCCTGGTCGGACACTTCGCGTTTGCGGATGAGCTGAGAAAGGCGGCCAGAAAGCTCTGGGTCCTGGAGCTCGATCCAAGGGAGGGGGACCTGCCTGCAGACCAGGCGGCTGAAGTCATACCAAAGGCCGAGGTTGTGGCGATAACCGGAACAACCTTTATAAATCATACGCTTGAAGGGCTTCTTGAGCTGGCCAAAGGAAAAAAGATAATGATTCTGGGCCCTTCCACCATAATGTCGCCGATCCTCTTCGATTATGGTGTAGAGGCGCTTTGTGGCTGCAAGATAGTCGATATAGATGAAGTGACTGATAGGCTATCTTCAGGTGAAGGCCTCCGCAGGCTGGGCGGTGTAAAGAGGATGGTATTGAAGACCACTCATTTTTCAATCGGTTAACCGCCAAAGACTATTTTAGATAGGAGCATCTAAGTCCCTCCAAGTGGGGGGCAGGGGCCTCAATCGCGGCGCATGTCGTTTTGCTTATACTATTTCTGTAGTAAAAACAATAAGTTATAAGACGCGATTTGGCATCGATATTGCTTTAGTAAGGGGCATGATGAACAACATAATACATTCAAAGAGACTGCAGATCCTGGCGCTGAACATGGTAGGCATAGCCCTCATCTATATGCTGAGCTTCTGCTACGGCAAGGTCGATATCAAGGATGTAGGGGCGGGCAATGAGATGATAAGCTATGCCGAGGAGATCAATAGGGCCGCTGAGACCCATGATGTGAATCCAGCCCTGATAGCCGCGGTCATCCATGCTGAGTCGAATTTCAAGATCAGGGCGCGTTCGCAGGTGGGCGCCCAGGGCTTGATGCAGATCATGCCGTCCACTGCCCGCATGCTCGGCTGCAGAAACTCATGGGATCCTGCCCAGAACATCTTCGCGGGCGCCAAGTATCTCCGCCAGCTCATGGACCGCTTCAACGGAAACCTTGCGCACGCGATCGCCGCCTACAACGCCGGCCCGGGCGCGGTATCAAAGCACAACGGCATCCCGCCGTACAAAGAGACCCGCAACTATGTGAAGAAGGTCCTGAGCCACTACACCCGCTATCAGAAGATATTCGCCTCAGATCCGCTGATATCGTAATCGACTGATGAACTGGAAGATGAGGGCGGGCCTCTTGGCCCGCCTTTTTTTATTGCTATTCAGGCCTTCTGGATTATAGACCGCTTTCTCAAATCAACTGGGAGTCATCGATGAATCACAAGGGCTTGTTTGCGTTTTTTTCCATGGTGTTGATCGCGCTGCCTGTCGCCTGTTGGGCGCAGGAAGACGAGGAGCAACTTAAGAACGGCGTTGCCATCCAGGAGCTGACCGAAGATAGATCCGGGTCGCCAGAATCCATGCTGTCGATACCTTACGGCGGCGATCACCAGGGAGTGGTCACCGCGGTCATAGACGCCTCCAGGATTGCGATAGACGGCGAGGAGATGGAGCTCGTGGGAGTTGCGGCGCCCCAGCGTAACGCCGATGGAACCGCGCGCGACTGTTTTTCTCACGAATCTGCGACGTATGTGGAGTCGCGCATAATCGGCAAGCGCGTGTCATACACGTTTGAGAAACAGGACGGCCATGAGCAACACCTTGGCGCACAGCGCATATATCTCTACATCGGCGGTTCCATGCTGAACTCGGAGTTCATAAGGAGGGGCATGGCCCTGGCCGATCGCAGGCCCGGCTATCCCGAGGAAGATGCATTCGTGGAACTGCAGCAAGAGGCAAGCAGGGGGCATCTGGGTCTCTGGCATTCGTGTCCTGTGGAGTGCGATCGTTTTGGAGATTGCATGACAAAAGGTTGGTAAATTGAGTTGAAAAAGGGGGGAAGATGAAACTCAAGGTTAAGGCGGTTGGTTTGGCATGCGCTATCCTCTACGCGGTCGGCGTGCTCTGGGCGTACGTCATGGCTTGGGCCGGCATCAGCCAGGCGCCGTTCGACGTGCTCAACGGTTTCTACTTGGGCTGGCTCGGTGCGATCGGCAATCCCGCAGTCAGCCTCTTATTCGGTCTGGCGATCACATTCGTCGACGGGTTCATCGCGGGCGCGATCTTCGCATGGCTCTACAACAGGTTTGCCGGCAACGCGTGATCCGGCCTGATTGAAGTCGAACTCCGCCGCGTCTTATAATCCCCGCCGAAAATTCAAAAAAGGGCCCTTCCGGGCCTTTTTTTGCCCAAAGAGATTAAGACGGACGTGAGCTCTGGACTCCAAAGATCAGGACTGATACAAAAAACGAATGAAAACAGGCGTTCTCATCAGCTACTTTGCCAAACAAGACGAGGCTCGTGTAGCCTTCGGGAAGTTGCAACGGAAGGGCTTCCGTCGCACTGCATGGGTAAGCAAGAACGCTGCGGGAAAGGTCGAGATACGGCGACCCCTATTCGGCGTCGAGCGAAGGATCATTGAGGACCATGCACGCTGGCTTTCCGCAGATGAGACCGCCCTGATCCTCCGGGGGCCGATCGAAACCTTGAGTGTCCCCTTCGATCTCCTGCTGGAAAGCGGCGAGGCCCCTCCCGCGATCTTCGTCTTGCATCCCCATCGCGAGGGCCCGGTCGGAGAAAACGAAAGCCCTGTTGGAACACCCTTCAATTCGGCGCAATTGCAGGAGCATGCCGAGCGTCTGGCCACGGAGCACCAGATAGACCCAAAACCGCTCCGGAACACCCTGCTCCTCAAGCGCCTTGAACGGCGCCGCAGGTGGATCCAGCAGATATGCCTGTCTCTCTCTGAGGCAGGTCGCCTGCAGCAAAGCGTGCCGCCGGCCGCCGAATGGCTCCTGGACAATGAATATATCACCGAGAGCGCCGCCCGCGATGTTTCACTCAACCTGCCCCGTCATTTTTACCGGCAGCTGCCCTCGCTTGCGAGCGAGCCCGACCGGGGACTGCCGCGCATCTACAGTCTGGCGCGCGAGCTTGCCTCTCACACCGACCTTCGCCTGGACGAGGAGAACGTCCTGGCTTTCATCGAGGCCTATCAAACCGTGAAGCCGCTCTCGATTGGCGAGCTCTGGGTCGTCCCCCAGATGCTGCGCACGGTGCTTCTCGAGGGGATCGGCCAGATCGCCGGTCGAGCCCTGACCGAGCTGCGCGAGCGGGAGATCGCCAATTTCTGGGCGAACCGGCTCATCACGGCCAATCGGCGAGATCCGGGCCAGATATTTTCGGTCATGGCTGAACTGGCCGAAGCCCAGAAGAAACCGAGCCCCTATTTTGCCGTTCAGCTGATGGATTACCTCTATGACGAAGGGACGGTCCTGGCCCCGGTGCAGGGTTGGCTCGAGCGCACATTCCACGAAACCTTAAACGAACTCGGCCTGCGCGTGACAAACCGCCAGACGAGGGATCAGCTCTCCATCGGGAACGCGTTTATCAGCCTGCGCCAACTCGCCCTGATTGACTGGAAGAAATCTTTCGAACGCGTAAGCAGGGTGGAGCTTTTGCTGCGGGAGGACCCCGCCGGCATCTATCCGCAGATGGATTTCGCCACCCGCGACCGCTATCGCCGCGCAATTGAGGATCTTCACCGCGGCTCCGGCCTTGCGGAGGATGAGGTCGCGAGGCTCGCGATCGAAATGGCGGAAGAGGCCGGCCTGGATGACGTTCACGATGAGCTGGCGGCGCACGTCGGGACGTATCTCATCGGAGAAAAGAGGGAGAAATTCTCGGAGCGCATCAGGTGCCGCGAGAAATTTCATTTCCGCGCATTGCGGTGGGCCCATCGCCATCACACCGCGGTGTATTTTTTCGGGAGCGCCGTTGTCACCGCCGCCATCCTTTTTCTGTTCCTCCGGTTCGGTCTGCGCTCCTCTGCCTCGTGGATGCAGATTGTCACAGCCATGCTACTCCTCCTCATCCCCGCGAGCCAGATCGCGGTGGAGGTGGTGAATTACCTCGTGACGCGCATCTTTCCGCCGCGCACCCTGCCGAAGATGGATTATAAGATTTCAGGGATTCCCGACGCCTGCCGGACACTGGTGGTCGTGCCGATGATGCTCACGGATCCGGAGACGATTGCAGCCGAAGTGGAAAGGCTTGAGATTCGCTACCTTGCCAACACAGAGGCGAACCTGCTCTTTGGCCTTTTCTCGGATTACACGGACGCAGGCGAGGCCCACGCCGAGTCGGACGAATCCCTGCTTCGAGTCGCCACGCAGGGCATCGAGGCACTTAATCAGCGCCATGGCGGAGAGCGTTTCTTCCTGTTTCACCGGCAGCGGAGGTGGTGCGCCTCCGAGCAAAAATTTATCGGCTGGGAGCGCAAGCGCGGGAAACTGGAGGAGTTGAACGGCCTCATCGTCGGCACGCGGCCCCCCGACGCGGAGCGCCTCGTCTACGTCGGCAATCCGGATCACCTAGCGAACGTCAGGTTCGTCATCACCCTGGACAGTGACACGCAGCTGCCGCATGACACCGCCCGCAGGATGATCGAGACCCTGGCGCACCCGCTGAACCGGGCGCACCTCGACGATACTGGTCTGGTCCGCTCCGGCTATTCCATCATCCAGCCGCGCGTCAGCCCCTCCCTGCCGAGCACGAACGGTTCTCCCTTCAGCCGGCTCTTCTCGGACCCGGTCGGTGTCGATCCCTACACGAGCGCGGTCTCCGACGTCTATCAGGACCTGACGGGGGCCGGCTCCTATCACGGCAAGGGCATCTATGATGTGCGCACGTTCGGCGAAGTGTTGTCCGGAAGGTTTCCCGAGGGATTGCTCCTCAGCCATGATCTGATTGAAGGCGCCCACGTCCGTGTGGGGCTCGCCAGCGATATCGAGCTGTATGACGAGTTTCCGCAGGATTATGTGAGCTACGCAAAGCGACAGCACCGCTGGATTCGCGGTGACTGGCAGATCGCGGACTGGTTCACGCCGCGTGTTCCGCAACCCGGCGGGGGGCGGGGAGTCAACCCGCTATCCTGGTTTGACCGCTGGAAGATATTCGACAACCTGCGCCGGAGCCTCCTGCCCGTGGCCAGCCTGTGGCTGCTCGTGGCCTCCTGGTTTATCTCTCCGCTGGCCGAGGAGATCGCCACCGCCGTGATCCTTGCCGGGCTCTTCTTTCACTCCCTCGCGCAACCGGTCACCTGGGCGACAACCGGCCAGGGATTGAAGGGCGTCTCCATCGCCAGAAAAGCGTACGACCTGATGCGGGTGTTCGTGGATGCGGCGCTGCTTCCCTACCAGGCATGGCTGGCGCTGGATGCCATTGTGCGGGTCTTCTATCGAAAGCACATCTCCCACAGGGGGCTCCTGGAGTGGAACTCGGCCCAGGCGGCGCACGGCAGCGCTCGAGCCGCTATTCCCCTGTTCCTGCTTTCCCTGGGGCTGGCGAGCATTTTCAGCGTGGTCTCCGGATGGGCCATCCTGCAATGGAGACCGGACAGTTTTCGGGTGGCCTGCCCCTGGTTGGCGCTCTGGTTCCTCTCCCCGATGATCGGCTGGCTCCTCAACCGGCGCCCGAAGGCCATACAACCGCAATCCCTGCTTTCAGCGGAGGACCGGCAATTCATGAGAAATGTCGCGAGGCGGACCTGGCGCTATTTCTCGGACTTTGTGGATCAGGATACCTCATGGTTGCCACCCGACAATTACCAGGTCTCCTATCAGAATCAGCTGGCCCTGAGGACGAGCCCGACCAACATAGGCCTCTACCTGGTCAGCGTGCTGGGCGCCCACGATTTCGGCTACATCACCGTGGATCAGGTTGCGCAAAAACTTTCGCAGACTATGGAGACGATCGGGAAACTGGAGCGCCATGAAGGGCATCTGCTCAACTGGTACGACATCCGGACTCTCAAACCCCTCAATCCGCGCTACGTCTCCACTGTGGACAGCGGAAACCTGCTCGGGTCCCTGTGGACCCTGGATCAGGGGCTTCGGGCGCTGCTGCAGACGCCGCTCCTGGGTGTCAAAACCTTTGAGGGCCTGCGTGATACCGGGCGCGTCCTGCAACAAGTTATCCTCGATGGAAAACACTCGGGCTTCGATATGCATGCCCTGGGTGAGCTGCTGCGCGTCTGGGAATCGCAGCCCGGCACTGTCGCCGCCCTCATCGGCCTCTTGCGACGGATGGAAATCGACGTCCGTGATCTCTCCAAAATATCGTCCGTTTCCGCTGTTGCCGAAGAGAGCGTTGCGTATTGGATCCGGCAGATACAGAGCCAGCTCGCAGCGTGGAAAGAGATTGTGGACCGGTATCTCGCCTGGGTCGAAATCCTGGGCGAGAAGACGGTGGAGGAAATCGCCGAAATGGATCCGGACGCTGTTCCGGCCTTCCGTGAGGCGCTTCACTCCGCCCCGTCTCTTCAGGACCTTGCCGGCGGACACATCCCCTGCATCGACTCCATCGTGCAAATCCGGGAAAGGGCTCCGGCGGATGCCTTTGCCCTTCGTGACTGGATCGACCGCGTCGTGGATGCCTTCGAAAAGTCAAAATGGATGGCCGGCGAGACGCTGGCTCTCTTCGAGCGACTCCTGCAGTCGGGGCGCGAGTTCGAAGCATCGATCAACATGCGCTTCCTGTACAACGCCGATCGGCGGCTGTTTTCTATCGGGTACAATGTCTCCGAAGGACGCCTGGATCGCGCTTTTTATGATCTGCTGGCGAGCGAAGCGCGCCTGGGAAGTTTTGTCGCCATCGCCCGGGGAGACGTCCCGGTCGAACATTGGTTTGCAATGAGCCGGCCTTACGGCGCCATCGGCCGGCGGCGGGCGTTGCTCAGCTGGACCGGGACGATGTTCGAATACCTCATGCCGCTGATGTTCCAGCTCGCTTATGCGAATTCACTGCTGGACAAATCCACGCGCGACGCCGTAGCTATCCAGATAGCATATGGCGGGAAACACCACGTGCCGTGGGGGATCTCGGAGTGCGCCTTCGGGGACTTGGATATTCACAAGACCCATCAATACGCCGCCTTCGGCGTGCCGGAACTCGGACTAAAGCGCGACCTGGCGGAGAGGATCGTAGTCGCACCTTATGCCACTATGTTGGCGATCGACATCGCGCCGCGGGCATCGGTGCAGAACCTGAAACGATTGGCCGCGTTGGGACTGCTCACCGACTACGGGTATTATGAAGCGCTGGACTTCAGCCAACAGACAAACCGGGAGGGAGAACGCGGGGTGGTCGTGCGCGCCTTTATGGCGCATCATCAGGGAATGAGTTTCCTGGCGCTGACCAATTTCCTTCATGAACATTCCCTCCAGCGCCATTTTCACACCGACCCGCGCGTGCGCGCCGCGGGGCCGCTCTTGCATGAGCGCATCCCGAACATTCCTCCGCTGCACCACATTTCCACGCGCGAGCGAGTCTCGTCTGTGGCGAGCGTCGGCGACGTGACGCCTGCGGTCAGTCAGTTCGAAACGCCCCACACCTCGAACCCCAAGACCCAGCTGCTGTGCAATGGCCGCTATGGCGTGATGGTGACGAACTCCGGCGGCGGCTACAGCCGCTGGAAGGACATCGAGATCACGCGCTGGCGATCGGACCGCACCCGGGATCCGTGGGGAACCTTCTGTTATATCCGCGACGCCGATGCAGACCAGCTATGGTGCAATAGCTATCAGCCGACCGGAGGAAAGGTCCTGGATTACTGCGCCAACTTCACGCTCGATCGCGCCATGTTCCACCGCGTCGATCATGACATCGAGAGTGAAACCGAGGTGATCGTCGCTCCGGAAGACGACGTTGAGATCCGGCGAATGACGCTCGTCAATCGTTCCCAGCGCAGCCGCCGGCTCGATCTGACGAGTTACGTTGAACTCTCGCTGGCAAAACACGATGCGGACCTGAAGCATCCGGCGTTCAACAAGCTCTTCATCCAGACCGAAGCGTTGCCGGAAGAGCGAGCGCTTTTGGCCAGCCGCCGGCCTCGCGGGGCGAGCGACCCGCCCGTCTTCGTTGCGCACCGCTTGACGTTGGACCTGCCTGCCGGCAGGCAGGATGAAACTCCGGCTGAAACTTTGCGCTTCGAGACCGACCGCCGCCGCTTCATAGGTCGCGGACGAACGCTCGGGAACCCCATGGGTGCTTCGCAGGAGCCTGGGCAGAGCCAGGGGTTTGTATTGGATCCGATCTTCAGCCTGCGCCAGAGATTGGACCTCGCTCCGGGGCAGCGCATCCAGGTTTCCCTGGTCCTGGCTGCCGGCGAGTCCAGGGAACAGGTCATCGGCTTGATCTCCAGATACGGCGACCCCCATGCGATCGACCATGCGATGGACCTTGCCTGGGCCTCGGCTCAGCTCGAGCTGCGTCTGTTGCACATCCAACCCGATGATGCACGGTGCTTCCAGCAAATGGCAAGTCATCTGCTTTATCCCAATCCCCTCCTGCGCGGGACGGCGGAACGCATTGCCCAGAACCGCAAGGGTCAGGCCGGCCTGTGGGCGTATGCCATCTCGGGCGATCTGCCCATCGCCCTGGTCGCCGTTGGCGAAACGAGGGATCTCGGCCTCGTCCGGCAAATGCTCCAGGCGCACACCTATTGGCGTACGCACGGACTGATGGCCGACCTCGTGATTTTGAACGAGGAGGCCGGCGGCTACATGCAACCGCTGCGAGAACAGCTCGAGCACCTGATCCAATCCCATTCGGCAACTACAGGGGTGGATCAGCCCGGGGGGGTCTATCTGCGCAGCGTTGATCTGATCCCGGCGGAAGACCTTACGCTCCTGCGGGCCGTGGCGAACGTGGTGGTGGTGGCGGCCCGCGGCACGCTCCCCCAGCAATTGAGCGCTCCGACCAAGGCCCCCGATATGCCGGGCCCCATCGTTTCAAAACGCGCTCCCCGGGATCCCTCTTCCGCGCTCCCCTTCATGGAACTTCCCTTCTTCAACAGCATCGGCGGTTTCACGCCGGACGGCCGCGAATACGCGATCTATCTCGGCCCGGGCATCAACACTCCGGCGCCCTGGGTGAACGTCATCGCGAATCCCGTCTTCGGCACTATCGTCAGCGAAACGGGGTCCGGATTCACCTGGGCCGGCAACAGCCAGCGCAACCGTCTGACGCCATGGTCGAACGACCCCGTGACGGATCCGTCTTCGGAAGCGATCTACATTCGTGATGAGGAGACCGGCGTCTGCTGGACGCCGACCGCGGCCCCCATCCGCGAGCAGACTGCGTACCGGGCCAGGCACGGGGCGGGGTACACGGTCTTCGAGCACAACAGCCACGGCATTGAGCAGGAATTGACCGTCTTCGTTCCCGTGAACGACGCCGGGGGGCAGCCGATCAAGCTGCAGAAGCTCTCCTTGAGAAACGATACCGCCAGGCCGCGCAAACTGTCGGTGACGTATTATTCGGAGTGGACGCTGGGCGAATCCCGCGAATCATCCCAGGCGCACATTGTTACCAATTGGGATGATGAGGCGGAGATCCTGATCGCCCGCAACTACTACAATCCCGATTATGCGGATCGGGTGGCCTTCGCGGCCGTGAGCGCGTCCGTGTCCTCCTATACCGGCGATCGCACCGCTTTCATAGGGCGCAACAGCTCAATGGAAAACCCGGCGGCGATGAAGCGAACAAGGCTTTCGCACCGGACGGGAGCCGGCCTCGACCCCTGCGCCGCGCTGCAGACCGTCTTGAAACTTGCACCGGGCGAGAGCGTTGAAATCACCTGCATGCTCGGCGAGGTTCAGTCGGTGAAGCAAGCCCATGCCCTGGTGCTCGCCTTTCGCGACGATCTGCAGCTTTCGAGCGCGCTTATGCAGACGAAAGCGTGGTGGGATGATCGGCTCGGCGCGATCGAGGTGCAGACTCCCGAACTTGCTGCGAACTTTCTGATCAACCGTTGGCTGCTTTATCAAAACCTCTCCTGTCGGATATGGGGGCGTTCGGCTTTTTACCAGTCCGGCGGAGCCTTCGGCTTCCGCGATCAGCTGCAGGACGTGATGGCGCTCGTGTACGCACACCCCGGACTCGCGCGCAACCACATCCTCTCCGCGGCCGGCCGCCAGTTCAAGGAGGGAGACGTCCAGCACTGGTGGCACCCGCCGGGCGGAGAGGGAATCCGCTCGCGGATCTCCGACGATCTCTTGTGGCTCCCCTACGTCGTAGCGCATTACTTAAAGATTACCGGCGATAGAAACATCCTGCGTGAGATGGTCCCGTATCTCGACGCGCCCCTGCTCAAAGAAGATCAGCACGAGAGTCTGCAGACACCCGCGGTTTCATCGGAGAGCGGCACGCTCTTCGAGCACTGTCAGCGCACAGTCGCACGCAGCCAGGCCTTTGGATCCCATGGATTGCCCCTGATGGGGACCGGAGACTGGAACGACGGGATGAATCTCGTGGGCGCCGGAGGTAAAGGCGAGAGCATCTGGCTCGCCTGGTTCCTGGCTGATGTTCTGGGGGGAATGGCCGAGATGTCCCTGCTCATTGGCCAGCCGGATGTGAGCCGGGCCTATGAGCGCGACCGGAAGGCGCTCATCCGGCGCGTGGAAGAGTTTGCGTGGGATGGGGAGTGGTATCTTCGCGCGACCTTTGACGATGGCTCGCTCCTGGGTTCGTCGGCGAATATGGAAGCGCGGATCGATTCGCTGTCTCAATCCTGGGCCTGGCTCAGCGACGGCGGCGAAAAGGCCAGGGCGACGCAGGCCCTGGAATCGGCGTGGAAGTATCTCGTTCGCGAGAACGAGGAGCTGGTGCTGCTTCTTGATCCTCCGTTTGATAAAGCAGAGCCATCGCCGGGATACATCAAGGGGTACCCGCCGGGCGTGCGGGAGAACGGAGGTCAGTACACACATGCAGCCCTGTGGCTGGCCATGGCCATGGCGCGCATGGGAGATGGCACCCGTGCGGCGAAAATGCTGCGCATGCTGAACCCGATTGAGCGCACGCGCGATCCGGAAATGGTCTGGAGATACGGTGTGGAGCCGTACGTGGTCGCGGCCGACGTGTACGCCTCGCCCGGGTGGGTAGGTCTGGGCGGCTGGACCTGGTACACAGGTTCGGCGGCATGGATGTACCGCGCCTGGGTGGAAGAGATTCTGGGACTCAAAGTGCGCGGAGATGTGATGCAACTCGATCCGACCATCCCCGGGTGGTGGGATGGCTTTGGGATGCGGTATCGCCACGGGGAGGCGATCTACGAGATCCAGGTCGAGAACCCGGAACATTGTGAGCGGGGTGTCGCCTTCGTGGAGCTCGACGGCCGGCGCGTGAAAGAAGGCGTGATCCCGCTCGGCCGCGATCTCATCAAGCACCGGGTCCTCGTTCGGATGGGGAAAAACTGAACAGCTCCCGTAGGGTT
>JBAZOP010000054.1 GCA_041648665.1 bacterium
AACGCGGGGGGGCGAAGGCGGAACCTGACACGGATATCGACGCCGGCGCGCCGACCATAGCCGATCTCAAGGATCGCTTCGCGGCCTTTCTCATAGACGCGAGTCTCCTCTACGTCATCTACTGGCTATTCTCGATCCCATTCAGGCTCATCGCCATCGGGAGCGCCGCCGGCCCCGTGCCTGCCGTCGGCCTCAACGGACTCATCTTCCACGGCATCTTCCTGTTCATAGCGCTCCTGTGGTTCGTCATCTTCGAATTCGCGTTCGGCGGGAGCATAGGAAAGCTGGCCTGCCACCTGACCGTCAGGAAGAGCGACGGCTCGCCCCTGACAATCGGTTCGGCCATACTGAGAACACTTTTACTCCCCCTGGATCTTCTGCTCTCTCCCATACTGATCCCGATCGCATGCATGGAATGGACCCAATGGCATCGCAGGCTCGGAGACATGGCGGCAGGCACCCTCGTCATACGCACGTTCGCGAGACCGCCCCGCCGTTTCGCACTCTCCATGGACCTCTTGGCGAGCACCAGCCGCCGCGCCATCGCGTTCGCGATCGACCTCGTGTTCCTCGGCGCCCTCGTCTTCGGGTACGCGCTCCTGCTCTCGCCGCGCCAGCCCATCATGAGCATGATCCTCGTCGTTCTCGCCCCTCATATTGTATTGGCCTATTTCACCCTGCCGGAGTGGCTCGTCCATACCTCCGTAGGCAAATGGATCATGGGGCTGATGGTCTGCCACGAGGATGGCACAGTCGCTTCGCTATCGACGGCCGTGGTGAGAAATGTCTGGCTGCCCTTCGACATCACCCCATGGGGCTTTTTCACGAGTCTCATGAACGTGAGGAAACAGAGGCCGGGCGACGCAGCCGCAGGCTCACTCGTGGTGAAGGCGTCCCGCGAATGGCACGGAGCCATCGCGCTCTGCATTATGGTCCTTATGACGGCCGTCTTCATCTATGCCGGCCTTATGAATCGTCAGAGCTTTCTGCACGCCGATTTCGAGGTGAACTTTCTGCCGGCCATAGACATCAGGAGCGGCGCACAGACCGTGGAAGAAGTAAGAGACGCAAGCTTCGGAATGAAGGACTTCGCGTTCGCCGCCGGCAACGCGACCGCCATCAGGAAACCCTCCATATTCCAGCCCGGCGAGGCACTCTTCATGGTCTTCAGCGTCGGCGGATACAAGGTCGTCGAAGGCGAAGTCTGGATACAGGAGGATGTGGACATCCGCTATCCTGACGGATCGCTCGGGCTCAAATTGGAGAACATAAACGACGTCAAGCAGAAGACCGACAAAGGAGGGTTGATACGCTTTGAAAACAACGTGGCGCTCCCCGACAGTTCGCTCCCCGGCCGATACACTGTGACGATAACCCTGAGGGATAAGAATGCGAAGCGCGAGATCAAGGAACAGCGCTTCTTCTATATCACACCCCCCGAGGGGGCCGGACCGGCTCAGCCGCCTGCAGCCGCCCCGCAGCCCGGCACGATGGAAGAAGAAAAACCTATACCACAACCATCTGATATCGCAGAATAATTCGCTGTTTTTATCGCTTTTATAACTGGAAGCAACTTCGGGTGTCTGCTTGTCCGATAATAGTATTGAGGACTTTTGTGCCTCTTTGCTCTTACATTATAATGGGTGTACAGGGAATATGACCGTACCAGTCAAAGACAAAGGCCTTATCGAGCGATTCAGCCGCTTCGTCGAACAGGGCAAGGCCAAGGCCCACGATAGCCAGGAATTCAAGAAGCGCCTGGATAAGATCGCAAAGAGCAACGATGAGAAGCCTAAGAACACGGCAAACACCGAGAAAAACCCTTCACATCCTGTCAAAAAAACCATGGGCGCAAGGAGACACCAGCCCCCGCAACGCCTTGCATCTGCAGGTCATATCACCATGAAACACGCCGAGCGCCTTGCCAAACTCGCGCCCTTCATAGAGCAGGCTGCAAGGCGTCACAACGTGCCTGTCGAGCTCATCTGCGGAGTCATAATCCAGGAATCAGGCGGCAATCCCAAGGCAGTATCCCACGCAGGCGCCAAAGGCCTCATGCAGTTGATGCCGGGCACGGCAAAGCGCTTTGGCGTAAAAAATTCCTTCAACCCGGCCGAGAACATCGACGGCGGCACAAAGTACCTCCGCTGGCTGCTCGACCGCTTTGACGGCAACGTCGAGCTCGCCCTGGCAGGATATAATGCGGGCGAACACAACGTGGAAAAGCACGGCAACAAGATCCCACCGTTCAAAGAAACACAGGCTTATGTGCCGAATGTGCTCCGCTACACCCAGGCGATGATAGATATATTCTCGACAAAAATTGCCCAAAATTTGCCGGAATATGCTCGTAAAGTTTAAGCATCACTTTAATAAAACCCCAATCAAGTCCAGCCATAATTCTCCCACCCTCTGATTTTCTTCTCCTAAACCTTGACGTGAACGTAAAGGTTGTATAAGTTATTCCTATGGATAGCAAGCTATCTACATATCATGTGGGCGACCTTGCAAAGTCCCTGGGCCTCTCCGCGAGGTCTATCCGCTATTACGAGGAGCTCGGACTGATCAGGCCATCCAGGACCGAGGGGGGATTCAGGCTCTATACAGACCAGGACAAAGAACTCATCATGCTCATCGTTCGATTCAAGGATCTGGGCATGTCGCTCGAGGAGATCCGGGCGCTCGTGGCGCCGAAACGGTCGATCTCAAAGGAATCCCTCGAGGAACTGCGGCAGGCCCTGCTGTCGAGGAGATCTGAGTTCGAAGAAAAGATAGAGAAACTCAAACAGAGCATAGGACAGATAGACAACGTCGTGGAGCAGCTTTCACGATGCGAGAGATGCGGCGCCCCCATGCAGAAGGACGTCTGCAGCGAATGCATCAAGAGTCACGGGGAGAATGTCTCTCCCCTGCTCGACCGACTCAGATAGAGAGGCGACAAGATGTGGAACTACACGGAAAAGGTGATCGATCACTTCCTGCATCCCCGCAACGTCGGGGAGATAGAGGATCCCGACGGCGCAGGCGAAGTGGGCTCGCTCGCGTGCGGCGACATGCTGAGGCTCACGTTCAAGCTCGGTGCGGACGGCCGCATCGCTGACGCGAAATTCAAGACGTTCGGCTGCGCCTCCGCGATCGCCTCCAGTTCCGCCCTCACCGAGATGATCATGGGCAAGACCATCGAGGAGGCTGAAAAGATAACCAACAAGCACATAGCCGAATACCTGGGCGGCCTCCCCGAGGAGAAGATGCACTGCTCGGTGATGGGCCGCGAGGCGCTCGCGGCTGCAATCGCCGACTATCGCGGCGAGGGGACCAAGACGCGCACCCTCGAAGGCCAGGTCATCTGCAAGTGCTACGGCGTGACCGAGCAGCAGATCAGGAAGGTAGCGATAGAGAACAACCTCAGGACCATCGACGAGGTCACCCACTACACCAAAGCCGGCGGCGGATGCGGCCTCTGCCACGAGAAGATCCAACAAATACTGGATGACGTCAGGTCCAAGGCCGCGGCCTCGCCCACTCAAGCGGAGATCTCAGAACAGCAGAAGGCCAAGGGCATCGCGCTCACGAACCTGGAGAAGATTCACATCATCGAACAGCTCATACAAGACCGCATCCGCCCTGCCCTCAAGCAGGACGGCGGCGACATCGAGCTCGTGGACGTGGACCAGAATGTGGTCTATGTGAGGCTCAAGGGCGCGTGCGACGGCTGCCCTTCGGCCAACTACACCATGAGGCAGTTCATCGAGAAGGAGATACACAGGGAGGTTTCCCCCGCCATCAGGGTCGAGGAGGTGCGCTCGTGAAGACTGTGTACCTGGACAACAACGCCACCACGCGAGTGGCGCCTGAGGTGATAGACGCGATGCTCCCCTTCCTCACGGAGATGTGGGGCAACCCGTCGAGCATGCACACGTTCGGCGGCCAGGTGGCGCGACACATCGAGCGCGCGAGAGAACATGTCGCGCAGCTCCTCGGCGCGGCGAACCCGGACGAAATCGTGTTCACGAGCGGCGGCACAGAAAGCGACAACGCCGCGATCCTCTCGGCGCTGGCTGCCTCCCCTGAAAAAAAGCGCATCATCACCACCAAGGTCGAACACCCCGCCGTCCTGAATCTCGCCAAACACATGGAAGGACACGGGCACAGCGTCGTATACCTCTCAGTCGACAATCAGGGCAGGCTCGATTTGGACGAGCTCAAGGATTCCATAGACGACGGGACCGCGATCGTCTCCGCGATGTGGGCGAACAACGAGACAGGCGTGATATTCCCGATCAAGGAGATATCCGGGATCTGCGCCGAGCGAAAGGTGCCTCTGCACACCGACGCAGTCCAAGCAGCAGGAAAGATCCCCTGCGATCTGAAAAACATGCCGATCGCATATCTCGCCATCTCGGGCCACAAGCTGCACGCGCCCAAGGGCGTGGGCGTGCTCTATATCAGGAGGGGCACGAAATTCTCGCCGCTCATCATGGGAGGACACCAGGAGCGCAACCGAAGGGGGGGCACTGAAAACGTGGCCTCGATCGTAGGCCTGGGGAAGGCCTGCGAGCTGGCGATGCTTCACATGAAAGAAGATTGCGAGAGGATGGCAAAGCTTCGCGACAGGCTTGAGAAAGGCCTCATCGAAAGAATTCCCAGGGTCCACATCCACGGCGACGTATCGAATCGCCTGCCCAACACCACAAACCTGGGCTTTGAATCGGTCGAGGGCGAGGCGATCCTCCTGCTGCTCAACGAGCACAACATCTGCGCCTCCTCCGGCTCCGCCTGCACCTCCGGCAGCCTCGATCCGTCGCACGTGATGCTGGCCATGGGCGTGCCGTTCGAGAGGGCGCACGGCTCGATCCGCTTCTCCCTATCCCGCTACAACACAGATGAGGACATAGAGAGCGTGCTCCTGCATATGCCCCCGATAATCAAGAGGTTGAGGGAGCTAAGTCCGGTCGCGTAACCCCTGCTTTTCCAGGGAAATCCCTTGACTTTATAGCGGGTTTTCCTATAAGTTGCGCACCTCTTGATTGAGATATATTTTTCTTTATTAAATTCAACTAGTTAGACACGCGGACGAGACATGGAACGTCAGAAGACAAAACTGGAAACCCCACAGACCGCCAAGCGCGGCTGGGTGATAGTGGACGTGAAGGACAAGGTCGTGGGCCGCGTGGCCAGCAGGATCGCGGACATCCTGAGGGGCAAACACAGGGTAACCTACACCCCTCACGTTGACACCGGCGATTTCGTCGTGGTGCTAAACGCCGCCAAGCTTCGTTTCACCGGTGCAAAGCCGAGCGAAAAGAAATATTACACCCACTCCGGCTACTTCGGCGGCATGAAGTCCATCACTGCCGAGAAGCAGCTCGAGAAGCACCCTGACCGCGTGCTCTACGATGCGGTCTGGGGCATGCTGCCCAAGAACACCCTCTCGAGGCAGCTCATCAAGAAGCTCAAGATATATCCCGGCACAGAGCATCCCCACGCATCGCAGGGGCCGACTGAAATCCAACTATAAAGAAAAGGTCATCATGAAAGAGACAGCGCAGGAAACCCAAGGCCACGCAAAGAAACGCACTGAGTTCATTGCGACCGGAAAGCGCAAGACGTCGATAGCGCGCGTGAGGCTCAGCCCGGGCGGCGGCACCATAACCGTCAACGGCAAGCCGGTGAACGAATTTTTCACGAGGATCACCCTGCAGCTTGCGGTCAATAAGCCCTTCGAGCTCACCGGCACCCAGGGCAAGTTCGACGCCGACGTCAACGTATGCGGCGGCGGGATAGCCGGCCAGGCTGGAGCCACGAGGCACGGTATCTCCAGGGCCCTCATTGACATGAACTCCGATCTCAGAAAACCGCTGAAGGTCGAGGGCCTCCTCACCCGCGATGCGCGAGAAAAGGAACGCCGCAAGGTCGGTTGCCGCAAGGCGCGCAAGCGTCCGCAGTATTCGAAGCGCTGATCGCTCAAGATGCGCACATTTGAAAACGGGATGGCTTCGGCCACCCCGTTTTTTTTTGCGAATTTTTTTCCTTCCCCTTTCGACGTTAATGAAAATAATATCCACAGGAGATCAGAACGCAAATTTCCTTAAGGTTGAAAGGTTGACAGGCAATCTGCCGCTCCATATACTCCACGGCAACTCGGATCTATTGCATGGCTCCCAAAACTAAATTCATCTTCATCACAGGCGGAGTCGTTTCAGGCCTCGGCAAAGGCATCGCATCATCGTCGATCGGTGCGATACTCGAGAGCAGAGGCCTCTCCATCACCCTTCAGAAATTCGATCCCTACATAAACGTAGACCCCGGGACGATGAGCCCCTTTCAGCACGGCGAAGTCTTCGTGACCGACGACGGCGCTGAGACCGATCTCGACCTCGGCCACTACGAGCGTTTCACCAAGGCTCGGATGGCGAAGGTGAACAACTTCACCACCGGCAAGATCTACGACTCGGTCATACAAAAGGAACGCCGCGGCGACTATCTGGGCCGCACCATACAGGTCATCCCGCACATAACCGACGAGATAAAGGCCGCCATAATGAAGGTCTCGACCGGCGTGGACCTGGTTTTGGTGGAGATCGGCGGCACGGTGGGCGACATCGAAAGCCTGCCGTTCCTCGAAGCGATCAGGCAGTTCAAGTTCGATGCGGGCCGTGAAAACGTCCTCTACGTGCACCTCACCCTGATACCGTACCTCTCCGCCTCCGGCGAGCTGAAGACCAAGCCGACGCAGCACAGCGTGCAGAAACTCCGCGAGATCGGCATCCAGCCCGACATACTGCTCTGCCGCACCGAGCAGGCACTCTCGAAGGAGATCCGCTCCAAGATCTCCCTCTTCTGCAACCTCCCTGTCGAGTGCGTCTTCGCGGCGCGCGACGCGGAGCACATCTATGAGGTGCCTCTGATGTTCCACCGCGAGGGCCTCGACGAGAAGATCGTCGAAATACTGAACATCTGGACCAAGACGCCCGACCTGTCCTCCTGGAACGACCTCGTCGACACGATCAAGAACCCCGAGTCCGAAGTGACGATCGGCATCGTCGGCAAATACGTGGACCTCACCGATTCCTACAAGAGCCTCAACGAGGCGCTGATGCACGGCGGCTATCGCACGAAGACCAGGGTCAACCTCAAATACATAGACGCCGAGGAGCTGGAGAACGAAGAGGGCCTCAAGGTCCTGGACAGCGTGGACGGCATACTCGTCCCCGGAGGCTTCGGAGAGCGCGGCGTGGAGGGAAAGATAGAAGCCATCAGATACGCCCGCGAAAAGAAGATCCCGTTCTACGGCATATGCCTCGGCATGCAGCTCGCGGTCGTGGAATTCGCGCGGCACGTCTGCGGGCTCGCGAAGGCGAACAGCCTCGAATTCGATCCCAACACCTCCGACCCCGTCATCAGCCTGATGGAGGAGCAGAAGGCGGTGCACAGCATGGGCGGCACGATGAGGCTCGGCGCATACGACTGCATGCTCGAGAAGAGCTCGAAGTCGCACTCCGCATACGAAGATCGCGAGATAAGCGAACGCCACCGCCATCGCTACGAGTTCAATTCCGACTACTCCGAGAAGCTCACCCAGAACGGACTGCGGATAGTCGGCACGGACAAGAAGACAGGCCTCGTCGAGATCGTCGAGCTCGACTCGCATCCGTGGTTCGTCGGCTGCCAATTCCATCCCGAATTCAAATCAAGGCCCATGACTCCCCATCCCCTGTTCGTAAGCTTCATAGAGGCATCCGCAGCCATGGCGAAGCGCAGAAAATGGGAGATGCAGAAAGACGCCGCCGCACCGGTGAGAGCGGAGGCTGACCAAGACGGCGCCAAGAAAAAATCGGCTTCAAACTCTTGACAATTCCTTTTTCTCAGTTCTCTTCGCTATCGATATTCAATCCTCAAAGATATCTGCACGTTAACTCCGCCTGCGGATGATTGACTTTTCGGCTATCGGGCCTTATCATATTCTCAAGAACGTAATCGTTCACAAACACAGTGCAGGACGTCATCAGCGCCGCTCACGAAAACGGCATCGGTTATGGCCCTAGAGCTCAAACAAAGTGTAAAACTTACCCAGCAACTCGTGGTAACCCCGCAGCTTCAGCAGGCCATCAAACTGCTTCAGCTTTCCCGTATGGAGCTTGCGGAACTCGTCCAGACTGAAATGTTGGAAAACCCCGTCCTCGAAGATCTGGATTCCGCGCAGACCGAGCCGGACGCCGAAGAGCAGTCTCCTGCAGAAAAACACGAGCAGGCGAAAGACGAGGACCACGGTCACGATCATTCCGTCGACGAGGTCGGCAACACCGACGGAACGATGAAGGAACCCGCGGACTTCGACTGGGAAAACTACCTAGAGACGTACAACGCGCCCGGCTACAATATCGAGCGCGAGTCCAGGGGCGAGGAAACTACCACCTTCGAAAACGTGCTCAAACAGACCGAATCCCTGCAGGACCACCTCATCTGGCAGCTCCACCTCTCCAACATGCCGCCGGACGAATTGAAGATAGCCACCGAGATTGTCGGCAACATCAACGACGACGGATATCTGCAGTCCAGCGTGGCGGAGATCGCCCAAAAGGCGCAGTGCCGGCCGGAGGATGTCGAGGCGGCGCTCTCCAAAGTCCAGCAGCTGGACCCGAGCGGCGTCGCTGCGAGAGACATCCGGGAATGCCTGCTTTTGCAGGTGAAGCAGATCGGCGACGAGGCCGGCGTCGTCACCCGCCTGATCGAAGACCACATGGACGATCTCGAGAAGCACAATTACCAGGCCATCGCCAAGAAACTGGACGTCACGCTGGATCAGGTGAAGGCGGCGGCGCACCTGATATCGAACCTCGAGCCCAAACCGGGCCGCCCGTTTGGAGGGGAATCTCCGCAGTACATCACGCCGGACGTCTATGTGAGCAAGGTCGGCGAGAATTACGTCGTCACCCTCAACGAGGACGGCCTGCCGAAGCTCAGGGTCAGCGACTTTTACCGCAGGGCGTTGATGCGAGGTTCCGACGTCGGCGATAAGACCAAGGAGTACATTCAGGGCCGCATGCGCGCGGCCGCATGGCTCATAAAGAGCATCCACCAGAGGCAGCAGACCCTCTTCAAGGTCGCGTCCAGCATAGTCAAATATCAGCGCGAGTTCTTCGACGAGGGATTCATGCAGCTCAAGCCCCTTGTGCTCAAGGACGTCGCGGACGACATCGAGATGCACGAGTCGACCATAAGCCGCGTCACCACGAACAAGTTCATGCACACGCCGCGCGGCATCTTCGAACTCAAGTTCTTCTTCAACAGCGGGATCAACCAGCTCGAGGGAGGCGGCGTCGCATCAGAGGCGGTGAAGCTCATGGTGAAGAAGGTCATCGGAGACGAGGACCCCAAAAGCCCGTTGTCGGACCAGGACATCGCCGAGAAGCTCAAGGCCCTCAACGTGGACATTGCCAGGCGCACGGTCGCAAAGTACAGAGAGAACCTGGGGATACTCCCCTCCTCCAGAAGAAAAAGGACGGAATGACAACCTTGCGAAAGGGAATATTATGATCAACGAGATAGAGACCACATTCACCTTCAGGAACACGGAAGCCACTGATGCGCTCAAGTCGCACGCGCTGGACAAGCTCGACAGGCTCAACAAGTTCCTCGTGAAACCCGCGGCCGCCCACTTCATCTTCAAAGTCGAAGGCGCGCGCCACGTCGCGGAGATCACCCTCCACGTCAAAGGCAACCGCTTCGTCGGCGTCGATACGTCAAACGATATGTACACATCCATCGACGGGGCCGTGGACAAGATCAGAAAGCAGATCAGCCGCGACAGAGAGAAAATAAAGGACCATAAACCCTGATTCCAAAGGCCTCTGCAGCGCCCATTTTCAGGCTTGCTTTTTAATCCCCCTTGCGATAGAGGCTATCAATCTAAATTATTGATTTTAAAAGGCAAAGCGATATGCGCCTAATCGATATACTGAGGCCCGAGCTGGTCTGGCCCAACCTATCAGCCAAGACAAAACCCGAAGTCATCGGGGAGCTGGCGGAGAAAATCGCCTCTGTCGAGAGCGGCCTCTCCGCGGACCGTGTCGCCGAAATACTCATGGAGCGCGAACGGCTCGGGAGCACCGGCATCCAGGACGGCATCGCAATACCGCACGGCAAGGTCCCGGGCATCGAGAAAATCATAATCGCATTCGGGCTGTCGCGTGAAGGCATCGATTTCGACGCTCACGACGGGAAGCCCACGCACATCTTCTTCGTGCTCCTGGCCCCGGAGTCAGCCGCCGGTCAGCATCTCAAGGCCCTGGCAAGGCTCTCCAGACTCTTGAAGGACGCCGACTTCCGCGACAAGCTCATAAAGGCCACCGACGCCGGCGATATTTACAAGGCCATATCCGCGGAAGACGAGAGGTTCTGATGCTCAACATCCCGGTCATAAAGCTCATCAAGGAGACCGAACACAGGCTCCACATCGAGCTCCTCACCGGACAGCAGGGCCTCGACAAGAAGATAGCCATCCCCTGCATACAGAAACCAGGGCTCGCCCTCACCGGCGACGTCTCCAACCTCCATCCGGGACGCATTCAGGTCCTGGGCAAGACCGAGATCAACTACATAAGCTCGCTCGATGCGACGAAACAGCGCGAAGTAATGGAAGCGATCGGCTCCGTGGATATCGCCTGCATCGTGCTCACAAGAAACTCCGAACCGCCCAAGGCTATGTTGAAGATGTGTCAGGAGCGGAACATCCCGCTCATGAAGACCAAGCTCGTCACCTCTACGTTCGTCAACAGGGCCACGCGTTTTCTCGAGGAGAGCCTCGCGGCCAACACCTGCATCCACGGAGTCCTACTCGACGTCTTCGGAGTCGGCATTCTCCTCGTCGGTAAAAGCGGCATCGGAAAGAGCGAGTGCGCACTCGACCTCGTGCTCCGCGGGCACAGGCTGGTGGCGGACGACATCGTCAACGTGCGCAAGCGACCGCCATCGACGCTCTACGGCACCGGTTCGGAGATAATCAAGTTTCACATGGAGATCAGAGGACTCGGCATCATCAACATACGCGACCTGTTCGGAATCTCGGCGGTACGCGACCGAAAAGTCGTCGAAATGGTGATCGAACTCATGGACTGGAATCCTGACATCGAATACGATCGCCTTGGCCTTGAGGAACACCGTTACACCATACTGGACGTCAGGGTCCCTCTCATCCAGATCCCGGTCAGGCCGGGCAGAAACCTCTCTGCGATCATCGAGGTCGCAGCGAGAAACCATCTGCTCAAACTGGGCGGCTATCACTCTGCGAAGGCATTTCAGGAGAGGCTGTCGGCGGAGATACTGTCCAACCAGGAGAGAGAGCACCAGCTGTTGGGAAAGCTCGAATAGAAAGAGGGAAATAATGATAGGGGTTGTCGTCGTGTCCCACAACAACATCGGCTGCGAGATGGTGAACGCAACGCAGAGGATCATACCGGACGCAAGGCACATGCGCGGCGTATCTGTGAATTCAAACGACCCTCCTGATTCGATCCGCAAGCAGATTGCAGACGCAATCCACGGAGTCGACCAGGGGGAAGGCGTGCTGATCCTCACCGACATGTTCGGCGGCACGCCGTCGAACGTCTGTCTCTCGTTTCTCGACCCCGAGAAGACCGAGGTGATCTCGGGGTTCAACATGCCGATGCTCATCAAGCTCGCCAATCTCAAACCAAACGCAAAATTTGCGGACACGGCGCAGTTCATCAAACAGTACGGACAGCGCAACATCGTGATAGCCAGCGAAGTCCTGTCCAGAAACACATAGGGGCGTAAAAGATGCCAGACAAGAACAACGACATCGTGAAATCCTTCACCATCAGAAACACGCTCGGCCTCCATGCCCGGGCAGCGTCGGCGTTCGTGAAGATCGCCAACCGCTTTCAGTCCGAGATACTCGTGCGCAAGGATGACGCCGAGGTCAACGGCAAGAGCATCATGGGAGTGCTGATGCTGGCCGCGGCCCAAGGCACCGAGATCGCCATCACGGCCAGGGGCGGCGACGCCTCAGAGGCCCTCGACGCGCTGGGCAGACTCATTGACGACAAGTTCGGCGAGAACTGAACCGGATGAAGACCCGCAGATTCCATTCCCACGCCACATCGCCCGGCATCGTCATAGGCCGCGCGTACAGGCTGGAGCATCGCGGCTCACCCTTCGCGCGCACCTGGATCAAAGACGCGGACGTGGAGCAGGAAGTCGAGCGCTTCAAGTCTTCCGTCCAGAAGGCCAAGGAACAGCTGACCCACATACAGGCCAAGATGTGCCGTTTCCAGGGCCACGACCAGATCAAGATCATCGAGTCCTACAGGATGTTTCTGCAGGACGACATGCTGGTGGCCACGACCCTCAAACACATCCGCGACTCGAAGATCAACGCGGAGTGGGCGCTGGACAAGACGCTGGCGCACCTCAAACTGTCGTTCCTGAACGTGAATGAAGAGTATTTCCGCGAGAGGCAGCAGGACATCGACTACGTCGGCCGCAGGCTGATGGACAACCTGGTGGGCAGCCCGGAGCTCTCGTTCGACGATCTGCCGCATGAAGACGCGATACTGGTGGTGCACGACTTGAGCCCGGCAGAGGTCGCCAGCCTCCCGAAAGAGAGGATCGGCGGCTTCGTGATGGAGGGCGGCGGCGAGACCTCGCACAGCGCGATAATCTCAAGAGCGCTGGAGATCCCTGCCATGTTCGGAGTGGCCGATATATTCGACGGCATCGAAGACGGCGAAACGCTCATCCTGGACGGCATCAAGGGTATGCTCATCGCCTCGCCGACCGCAAAGGAGCTGGAGCAGTACCGCTCCATCCGGAAAAAATACCAAGCCCTGGAAGAGATACTGCTCCGCGAGACCACCCTCCCCGCGATCACGCAGGACGGCTTCAGATTGATGATCGAGGCGAACATGGAGATCGTCGAGGAGATACCCTCGATCCTCCAGCACGGCGCCGAGGGGATCGGCCTCTACAGGACCGAGTACCTCTTCCTCAACAGGCTCGAAGAGCCGTCCGAGGAGGAACAGTTCGAGAACTACGTCACCGTGCTCGAAAATCTCTCGCCCAAGCCCGTCACCATACGCACGATAGACTTGGGCGGCGACAAACTCGCCATATCCCAGGCCTACGAAGTGCAGGCCAACCCGGCGCTCGGCCTGCGAGCCATACGCCTCTGCCTCCGCGAGATCCCCCTTTTCAAGACACAGCTGCGCGCGCTCTACCGCTCGTCGGTTCACGGCAAGCTCAGGATCCTGATCCCCATGATCTCCTCGGTGGACGAGCTCTTGAGGGTCAAGAAGATCGTCGCCGAGGTGAAGCAGGAGCTGCTCTCCAAAAACGTCCCATTCGACGACGAAGTGCCCCTGGGCATAATGATCGAGGTCCCCTCCGCAGTCTTCATGGCCCCCGAGCTCGCAGCCGAAGCCGACTTCTTTTCCATCGGCACCAACGACCTCATACAGTACGGGCTGGCCATCGACAGGATCAACGAACAGGTCGCGCACCTGTACAATCCCTATCACCCCGCCATCCTCCGCATGATCAAGCGAACCGTGGACGCCGCCAAGAAGGCAAAGATCGATGTCGGAATCTGCGGAGAGCTGGCCGGGGACCCGCTGGCCATAACGCTCATGGTCGGCATGGAGCTCGATTCCCTGTCCATGAATCCCGTCTCGATCCCGCGCGTGAAAAAGATACTCAGGGCGATAACCAGGGAACAATCGGTAAAAGCCCTTAAGGAAACCCTGGCCAAGTCCACGGCCGACGAGGTCGAAAAATACCTGAAACGCAAGACCAGCCACCTCCTGCCAGGGGATATCAGGCGCCTTCATATCATCGAGGATCAGGGGGGCTGATTCGAAATGTTTAGAAATCTCAAAACGTTAGAGCGGTTTTGACCTTGACTTATTGACCCCCTCCCCTTATAAGACACGAACCTTTTTTCGCAAAATATACACCCTAGAAAAGGAGTCCAAGATGAGAAAGCACGAGCACCTGTTTACCTCAGAGTCAGTCACCCGTGGCCACCCGGACAAGGTCGCCGACCAGATCTCCGACGCAGTTCTGGACGCTGCACTGGCCCAGGACCCTGAATCCAGGGTCGCCTGCGAAACCATGGTCACCACCGGCCTCGCCTTTGTGGCCGGCGAGATCACCACAAAGGCGCAGATCAACTACCCTGAGGTGGTCCGCAGCACTATAAAAGATATAGGCTACAATCACCACTCCATGGGCTTCGACTGGGAGACCTGCGGCGTGATGATCTCCATCGACAAGCAGTCGCCGGACATCTCCCAGGGAGTGACCGAAGGCGAGGGGTTGTACAAGGAACAGGGCGCCGGCGACCAGGGGCTTATGTTCGGCTATGCCTGCAACCAGACCGAAGAGATGATGCCCATGCCCATCACGCTGGCCCACCGCATCACCCGCAGGCTGAGCGATATGCGCATGAAAGGCGAGATAAAGTTCCTCCGGCCCGACGGCAAGTCCCAGGTCACGATACGATACGTCGAGGGAAAACCGGTGCACATCGACACCGTAGTTTGCTCCACCCAGCATTCGCCCGACGTGTCGTACGAAGAGCTGAAGGAGACGGTACTGGAAAAGGTGATCAAGCCCGTGCTCCCTGCAGAGCTCTGCAACAGCAAAACGCGCTATCTCATCAATCCGACCGGCCGTTTCGTGCTGGGAGGCCCACACGCCGACTGCGGGCTCACGGGCCGCAAGATCATCGTGGACACATACGGCGGCGTGGGAAGCCACGGTGGCGGCGCATTCTCGGGCAAGGACCCCTCAAAGGTCGATCGCAGCGCCTCATACATGGCGCGCTATGTGGCCAAGAACATCGTGGCCGCAGGCATCGCGGACCGCTGCGAAGTTCAGCTCGCGTACGCGATCGGCTTTGCCGAGCCGGTCTCCATAATGGTCAACGGATCTGACACTGATCTGGTGGACAACGAAAAGCTCTTGATGGCGGTCCGCGAGATCTTCCCGCTCAAGCCCGCGGGCATCATCAACCACCTGAAGCTCAAGAGGCCCATCTATCGCAACACCGCCAAGGGAGGCCACTTCGGGCGCAACGAAGAGGACTTCACCTGGGAGCGCACGGACAAGGCAGCTGACCTGCGCAGGGTGCTTGGGCTCTAAGGCAGGGGACAATACGATGGCGCAGAAGGTGCCGCGCAAGGACAGGCCGTGCTATGTCCTCCTCATCGAGGACAACGTGCACCATGCCGAACTCCTGACCGAACTCTTGGACAAGCACTTTGCGCCGGTCATCATCCACACGGTCGAAACCATTGAGGACGGCATAGAGTTCTCCTCCCAGTCGGTCTACGACATCATCCTCACAGGCGCGGTCATCCGCGACGAGCAAATCACCGAGGCGATCCCAAGGCTCACCAAGATCGCCGAGGGAACGCCTATCATCGTGATCTCGGGCCGCGGCGACGAGATGCTGGCCGCAGAGATAATCAAGCGCGGGGCCAGCGAATATCTCGTGAAGACCAAAGAAACCCTGGAAATTCTCCCATCCATCATCGCAAAGCACCTTGCCTCCAAAAAGTCGCGGCGCCGCAGAAAGGCCTCCCTGGACAGCGCCTTACCGAAACACCATATGCCGTCCTCAGCCGAGATCATCCGCGAGGTGGACAAACTCACGCAGCAGGCGCTGGCGATCGTGGGCCCAAAGCGCAGGCGTCGGACGAGATCCATATCAGCCACCGACGAGATGGACGGACTGCTCTCCCAGATCAAAAAGTTAAGACAGCTGGCATCAAAGCTCTCCCATAACCATTGAACCACCCCGCACTCCCCATCCCTCCAGCCATGGAGATTCAAGACCCCACTGTCGCTCCTGCCGGCCCCGATTGATCTCTGCCCAGGCATGCGACATCGCCCCACCCTCTTTTGTAACTCTTTGTAAATAAAGCTATTCTGACCCTTCTCTGCCGTCAATCGGTCTTGGCAATCCTTTTGCATATATTCTCTTCGGAACCCCTTCATTTGGGGCTGGAGAGGATCGATCATGAGCACAGAGAAAATAGAACAGCTGAAGGAACGGGACATCCTCGAGGTCATGCGCGAGCTGGAGGCCGGCCGGGCATCGGCGGCAAAGGACGCAGATACTCGGGCCGATGGCGCGAAGCCCTCTACGCCGGTTTCGCCGGATCCGAGCGATCTCCTAGCTTCCCTCAAGAAAAAGCGCGACCTCATGGGCCTCCTTGACGGTTATTCGGAGGCAAAAGGCATAGTGGAGAAAAGGCAGGAGCTCGAAGATGCGATCAGCTTTCTTGAGAAACTCAACCTCAACATGTCGGACGAGTAAAATATGACGAAGATAACCCAAAAGTTGTCACATATAGAATTCGGCGTGCCAAAGGCACAGGAACTCTCTGTTGATGATAAGGTCCAGAAGTCGGGCGATGCCTATCAGGCGGCGGACGGAGATTCCTTCAAATCGTTGATCGACGGCAACCCGAAGGCCATAGCGAGCGGAGTGATAGCGGAGATGTATGAAGCCGCATCCAATACTCCGCAGGAGCAGGCCGATTATTATGAGAAAATGCAGGATTTCATGGGCAACTTCATCGTTGGAGATAATGCCGCCTCCTGGAAGGCGCCTGAAGACAGCGTGGGCGACGTGCCCTATGTGCCCGATCTTCATGAGGACATACTCTCGGTCGACCCGGACTCGGTCATGACCATGGAACCCGTGGTCGCGCGATACGCGGCGCTGGAGATAGTGCTCAAAGAGATGATCGATGCCGTTACCTCGGCCATGCACCCGAGCATGATGTCCCAGATGAGCGCTAGCGAATTCCGCTCGCTGGAGGCCTACAAGCGCAAGATCGAGGAGACGCTCGGAGAATGCAGGCTGCAGAGGGATCGGGCGGAACGCTACCTCGAAAAACAGAAGGAAAATGAGGAAGCCGGCATCTGGTAAACGGACCTGACGAACTATAGAGAGGCAACTATGTCTATAAACGGAATCAACAACTTCAAGACGAGCACGGTATCCGGCTCTGATCAGGACGGCTGGAAGGCCGAAACGGTCGATACCGACACCTCCAGCGAGGACGTCTACGAGTCGGACAGCTCCAGCTCCTCCACCGACAGCTCCAGCGCCCTGGACGACTACACGATGGGCGAGATCGAGAACGGCGCCTATACGGCCCCTGACGGCACCGAAGGCGCAGAGTGGCTGGCAAATTTCCCGCCCACGGTCGAAGAGATCTGTATGAACAATGAAAACGCCATAAATTACCTGGACTTAGTCGAGAAGAAGTATGCCGCGGCAGTGAGCGACCTGGCGACGTTGAAAGAGGAATACGAGAAATCCCTGGCCTCCGGCACCCTCACCGCGGAAGAGGCCAAGAGCCTGACCGCGAAGCTCGCGCTCATCGACGCAGCCTCATCCAAAGCCAAGGCGCAGGTGGAGCAGTGCCGCAACCTGGCCACGGACCGCTCAGCCACGTTCATGGACGAGGCGCGCTGCTGCCAGGACCTCAACAACGACAAGTGGATCGGCAGGCCCTTCAAGGAGGGTTCGATCTATATACATGAGAACTCCGACGGCACCATCGTGTACGTGGATTGCAACGGAAAACCCACCACCCTGCCGATAGCGGACCCGGACTACCAGGCAAGCTTGACCACGGGCGACAGCCTCTTTGCATCGGATTTCCCGCCCATGACCGACGCGTACCCGGGCTCGACCGACCGCGTTCTCACGTTCAACGAGGCCTCGCTTTCGAACACCAACGAGTTCGGCTGCCCGATAAGCATGAACATCCCACGTTATTTCTGGGTGAGACGAGATCCGGAGAACCCCTTGGGTACGGACTACGCGCTCACAGACGATGCGAGCGGCAACCAGTTTAAGATGGAGCTGTACGACCAGTGGGACGGCGCCACGCAGCTCACCCCGCCCGACCTGTCCGAGTGGATGCAGGTTGCCGTAACGGACGTGGTGGTTGAGTCCGAGCCGCTCGCTGAATGTGTCGGCTCCGACCCGAGCCAGCTCGTCTATGACCACTACGTCACATACTATGGAGGTGAAAACGGCACAGACGTCGTAGCCAGGGTCCAGATCACAGGATGCCAGAGGGACAACTACGAGACCGACACGCCCAACTCGGTGACCACGACGCTCTCGAACGACGTCCTCGTGATAGCAGCCTCATCCGTGGGCTTTGAGCTGCACGGCGACAACCAGAACGTGGCCATAGACTGCAGCACCTTCAAATCGACCTGCCGCCACGTGGTCGAGAATCTGCACGACGTCCTGGGCATAGGAAACTGCCCCTCTTCAGATGACGGATCAGCGAAGCGCTCCTGGAACGACAACATAGGCTTCTTCGAGAACAAGACTTGGACGACCGATATATGGGATGCAAATGAAAAGGTGGAGGACGGTGAATGGGTGGACGCAACGGTGCCTGACTGGAACGGCGGTGACGCCTACTCTTATGGCGACTGCAACGACCGCTACATGCCGGTCGGGGATGACAACCTGTATGACAAAGGCGTCGCCCTCAGCACCATCCGCACGGGCGTGTTCATCTCCGGCGTGCGCGGCAAGATCACAGGCACCGAGTACAACGACGTGATCGCGACCTGCGGGGCCAACGACTTCTCGGAGTATGACAAAGATCACCTGCCCGAGGATGCGCAGGTAAGGACCGCTGATCAGGGATTGTACAAGAACTTCATAGACTCGTGGGGCGGCAACGACATAGCGATCGTGGGCAGCGGCGACAACTACGTCAAGGATGCCACGTTCGTCTATATCAAGGACAGCGAGCGCGGCGACCTCAACCAGATCACCTTCCCCGAGAGGCCGACGATCGAAAACGGCTATAAGGATGAAGACCGCCCGAACCAGAAGTGCTTTTTCTACGGCAAGGGGCGCGGCGAGAGCTGGGTCTACAACCCGATAGAGGGCCAGACCCTTGACGACCAGGTGATCAAGGACGGAGACGGCGCAGGGGTTGTGGGCGCGTTCGACGAGGGATATGCCACGGACGACTATTACAACTGGGATTCAGGCACCGCGGCCTTCGGCAATCAATACGACAAAGGCATCAAGAACAATGCTGCCCACGCGGATTTCGACGCCACCGCCTTTTCCCAGAACTGGAGCGAAGACGTCGGTGATTGGGAAGACGATCTCTACGCGGTACCCAGCGAAGATGACATGGATCTCTCGGAATTAAATTGGGACGATCTCTCGGGGCAACAGAGCGAGCTGGACGCTGAGATGAACAGCTTCTTTGACGAGGCGTTCGGCGGCCTGGAGAGCGCAATGGGCGAATATGCCGATGATCTCGGGCTCACCGATGACTCGGAGTTAGAGGGACTGTAAGATCCACGGTGGTGACTCATTTCCCCAGTTATGGACAGAATTCCGCAGAATCTAAGGGTCAGCCCGAATACCGCCATCTGTCTCGCCATTTTATACAGCAATATCAATAAGTTATAATCTTCAAGTCGCCCGGTCTTT
Source organism: bacterium (assembly GCA_041648665.1). Taxonomy (NCBI): domain Bacteria; species bacterium. The sequence continues at coordinate 19,520 of JBAZOP010000054.1, forward strand.
TGGCAATGATCTTGCATACTATTAGTCCTGAGTACAACTCAGCGAGGTATGATTATGACGAACATTAACACCAACTACAAAGCCAGCACGACCGACACGACCGACACCAGTTATGACGTGCCCGAAAGCACGGACATGACCGAGCTGCAGGAAAAGATCCAGGCAGCCCTCTACCAGATAGAAAACTTCGAGTACGCGGACTACCTGACCGAGGCGCAGCTGGCCGAGTTGAACCGCATAAAGCTCATGCTCAAGGCCGAGTCCGCGGCCATCTCAGGCTACGCGCTCACGGGCGAATACAGCATCGAAGGCGCGGAAGGCGCCGGCTACTGGGACCAGCCCACCGAACTCGCCCCGGAGTGGAACGGCATACCGCCCGAGTACATGCACACCGACGCCTCCGACGGCGGCGTGGGCGAATACGGCGCAGGGATGAGCGACGACCCTGAAGCCGAATACGCCGGCACGGTCGTGATCCCCAACAGCGGAGACATCGTCGAGCCGACCAAGCTCGGCTTCCAGATGACCGACGACATGGCCTCACTGACCCTCGAATCCAACGGCCGCGACGGAATACTCACGGTCACCTACCAGGACGGCACCAAACGCTACTGGGTGATACAGGACCTCACGGTCCGGCGCGAACCGATGATCATCTCCGCGTTCGGGCTTTCCCACGGCGTGACCATCGACTGCTCACACCTCATCAGGGTGAGCGACGGGACCTTCCCCAACTACCCCTACGGCGCGCGCTCCGGCGTCTACATCCACGGCTCCATGTACAATGACACCATATTCGGCTCCCAGAGCGACGACGGCATAGTCGCGTACGACGGCGACGACATCATAGACGGCATGGCGGGCAACGACAGCATCTACGGCGACATGTCGTACGAGGCC